>CBINJL010000599.1:0-2464 GCA_966250925.1 uncultured Opitutus sp.
CTCTCCAGCGCCGGCTTGTCTTCGCCATAGGGTTTCAGCGGAGTCGCCAGCGGAGCCGTCGGCTCGAAGCCCTTCACCTCGCCGGCGATGCGGGCGTTGCAGCCGGTCGGATCAAATCGCGTGATCGGACCGATCCCGGAACGTCCGGCGGCCAACCCGGCCCAGGTTTCAGCGGCGGTAAGCCCCAGCGGCGTGACCGCGCCCAGGCCCGTGATGACAACACGACGATTAAGATGGGAACCCTTCATTGGCAGAAAAAGGACACCCGTGAGCCAAGCGATGGCAATTGTCAGCCCTGTATTTCGCCGCGGCTCCCTCTCTTTCTCTTTATTCTTTCCCTTAATCTTTCTCTGACGACGCCGGCGCGTCGCCCCCTGGCCCCGAACCATCCCACGGCTCCTCGTTCTCATTCTCGTAATCGTTCTCGTTCTCCCCCTCGCCCGCCACCTCACCGCCGCCGCCCGCCGCACCGTTCCCGGCTTTGACAACCTTTCCCGCGCCACCTTCACTGCCCGTTCGCACATGGATCAACTGCACGCCTACTGGCGCATGGAATACATCGCAGCGCCGCGTTTTCCCCAAACGGACAAGCCCTTCACGGCTTTGCCCGCGCTGGGCGACGACAAAGCCGCGCTCATCGTGTATCGCTCCCCGCTCAGCTACTTGATGCTCAATCGTTTCCCGTATAATCCGGGTCACCTGCTCGCCATCCCGTTTCGTGAGGTTTCGGACATTGAGGAACTTTCCCCGGAGGAATCGGCCGACCTGATGGCGATCCTGGCCTTTGGCAAACGCTTGCTGCGCACGGCCTTGCGGCCCGATGGTTTTAACATCGGCTTCAACCTCGGCTCGGCCGCTGGCGGCAGCATCCCGCACCTGCACGGCCACATCGTGCCGCGCTGGAACGGCGACACCAATTTCATGCCCGTGATCGGCCAGACCCGCACGCTGCCCCAAGCGTTGGAATCCACTTGGGCAAAACTCGTCGCCACCGCCACCGAACTGGCCGGCGCCGCCCCGGTCCAATCGTGAGCGCGTTTCTGCGCGCCGCCTGACCGCCGCCTCCCACTCACGTTATTTTTCGTTCGCCCGCCGCGCCGTTTCGCGCCCTCCGCATGGCTTCCAAAACACTCTATTTTCCGAATCCCCGCCACCTGAACCAGCTCTACGCCGGCCGGGCTGAAAACCTCGCCTATGCCGAGCGCGCCCTCGACGCCAAACTCACCTCCCGCGAGGAATGGCTCAAGGTCGAGGGCAGCGACGAAACCGTGGCCCGCATTGAAACGCTCTTCGGCTTTCTCAACGAAGCCCGCAATCAGGGCGTCGCGGTGCAGGCGCCGGATTTTCGCCGGTTCGTCGATCTGGTGGCCCGGGGCGAAGCCGCCCAGCTCAAGGCATTGTTCGCCGAACCGCTGGTCATCGCCACCCAGCGAAAATCGATCGTGCCGAAAACACTCGGCCAAAAACTCTACCTGCAATCGCTGCAGCGCTGCGACGTCGTGTTCGGCCTCGGCCCCGCCGGCACCGGCAAGACCTACCTCGCCGTCGCCCACGCCATCTCCGCCCTCCTGCGCAACGAGGTCGAACGCATCATCCTCACCCGCCCGGCCGTCGAGGCCGGCGAAGCCCTGGGTTTTCTGCCCGGCGATCTGCGCGAAAAAATCCTCCCCTACCTGCGCCCGCTCTACGACGCCATGGCCGACATGCTGTCGCAGGAAGATGTCAACAAGCTCACCGAACGCGGCGTCATCGAGATCGCTCCCCTCGCCTACATGCGCGGCCGCACGTTGTCGCGCGCCTACGTCATCCTCGACGAAGCGCAGAACACCACTTCCGAACAGATGATGATGTTCCTCACCCGCCTCGGCGAAGGCTCGCGCATGATCATCACCGGCGACACCACCCAGATCGACCTGCCGCGCTCGAAGCCGTCCGGCCTGCTCGAAGTCGGGCGCATATTGCAAAACATTGACGGCATCGCCTTCCACCACTTCAGCGGCGCCGATGTCGTGCGCCACCCGGTCGTGCAAAAGATCATCGAGGCCTACGACCGTTATCAAAATCCCATGAACGCCGCGGACGCTTCCCGCGTCTGACCCCTTTGGCTCCGGCCCCCGTTCACCTTCGACCCGCACCGTGTCCATCCTGCCCAAACTCAAGCTGCTGCGTGGCGGCCCGGCTCCGCGCCGTGTGCGCAAACGCGAGGCGCCTCCCGGCCTGATCCAGTTTCTCGAACAGAGCCGCGTCATCGCCGCCCTCATCTTCATCGCCACCGTCGCCGCCATCGTGCTGATCAGCTTCGTCGGCGTGCAGACCATGGACGTGCCGGTGCTGCCCAACCAGTCGGCTCCCGTGCGCATCGTCGCCAATGCGTCGTTCAGCTTCGAAAGCACCGAGCTCACCCGCCTCCAACGCGAACAGATTCGCGACCGTGTGCCGCCGGTCTATCGGTTGGAATTCGAAC
>CBINJL010000600.1:0-2463 GCA_966250925.1 uncultured Opitutus sp.
TTGGGCAACGTTATGACGGCGGAGTTGACGCAGGGTTGCGTTCAATTCTCGGGAAACTCGTAGACCTCGACCAGCGAAACGCCAACCTGATCGTCGAATCCCTTGATTTGCAGCGTGTAGGCGCCGGGGTTGAGCGTGATCTTGAGGGCGGATTCCTGGCGATCAGTGAGGGCGAATGCGCCGAGCTGCTCCATGGCGGCGGCGAGCATCGGTTGATGGGCCGCCGGATCGTCCCAGTCGTCGACTTCGCGAATGACGGTCGCACCTTGGAAAACGGTGAGCACGGTGTCGTCGAGATACTCGCTGATGCCGAAATCTCCCAGAGTGTCGCCCACCGCCCGCACGAGGTAGGTGCGCGGTCCGGGGCCGTCGACGACGAGTCCGGCGATCATGATGTTGGCGCCGGCGCCAACGTGGCCGCGGGTGGAGAGATTTACCAGGCGACTGCCGGTCTCGGGACCGTCGACGTCGTAGGCTTCCACGATCACGATGCCTTCCTCGCCGGCGGGACCGTCCACTTGCGCAGTGTAGATGCCGGGTTCGAGTTCGAGAAGCAGGACTGCATCCTGGGAATCCGGCAAGAGCGTGAAACCGCCCACTTCGTTGGTGATGCGGGCGATTTCGGCCGCATCCGCGGTGGTATTGGTCTGCCAATTGTCGTTGGTCGCGATCTCCGCACCGTCGCTGCGGGTTAGTTTCAGGCGAGGATTCGGATGCGCGCCGGCGAGTCCGAATGGGGCGGCGGCGAGCGTCGGACCGACGGCGCGAACCAACACGCGTTTGGGCGCGTCACCGCGGATGACGAACCCGACCGTGAGTGTTTGCGCCCCGATCCCGGCGTAGGCGCGGGTGGAAAGGTTGGCCATGCGTGTGGCCGGCGCGATCTCGACCGGGTTGACCGTCAGCGTGGCTTCGGAGAACAACGCATCAAACGGCGTGGCAACCATCACCGTGTAGGTGCCGGAGTCGTAGGGCTGGGCGGCGCCGATAAACAGTTTCGGTTCCCGAAACGTGAACAGCCAGTTTTCGAGATCGAGTTCGGGGTAAAACCAATAATAGGTCAGCGTGCTTTCGCTGTCTTCGCGCGGCGGAGCAGCACCATCGAGTTCGAAGTCGAAGGTGACGAGGTCGCCGACATTGACGGTGCGCGATACCAGGCCGCGGGTGATGGTGTGAGTGACGAAGTCGCCACCGTAGAGGGCGGTGATACCTTCCTTGTCGTCGGCCTGGAGGAGGTCGGTGTTGGAAACGCGCGAATTCATGATCGCCGCCACCGTTTGCGGCGGGTCCGCTTCGTCGGGATGGTTGAGGCCGAGCAGGTGACCGAGCTCGTGGGTGAGCACGCGCCGCACGTCCGTGACCGCAAGCCGCAGCGTGCCGCGATAGGAGTTCCAGAGTTCGTTGCTGGTGTTGATGACGATGTCGGACTCGGCCCGCAGATGTGGCGCGTTCGAATCGAGCCGCGTCAGGGTGACGCCGAGCACGGTTTCACCGAAAGGTTCGCCGTAAACTGAATCGGAAAACAGGATCTCGTTGCTGCCGTTGCCATAGTTGGGCGTGGCGGCGGCGGGCCCTTCGATCAATTGGGCCCGCTCCATGTGGGCATTCCATTCGCCCATGGAGGCGAGGGCAACCTGGCGCCAGGAGCTGGAGCCGTCATTCAGCGTGGTGGCGATGACCGGGGCACCGGCGCCATCGACGTGCAGATCGATCACGATATCGCCCGACGGCCAGGTGGCGCCGCCGTATTCCCAGGCGGAGAGCGCCGGGGCCAGTCCGGCGGCGATCAGGACAAACCGTCCGGCCTGGCGGATCACGGGGTAAAGCGCGGCGCGGATCATGGCAGTTGGCGGAGTTTGCGGGATTCCTGATCGCGCAGTTCGCGGACGACGGCGTCACTGAACGATTGTGAAACGATGCCCATTTCCACGCTGCCGGCCGCCGGAATTGCGCCGGTATCGATGTCGCTCACCGCCCGCAACGGCTCGCCGCTGAGACGCACCAGCCGATCCACGCCGTGGGGATCGGTTTCCACCAGATAGGCGCCATGCTGCGCGTAGGCGAGTGGGCAAACGTAGCGGCCGTTGCCCTGGACAAAGAACCACGCGTGCTGGCCCTTGTGAAAGGAGGGCATACCGGCGACCGCCATGTGATCGGCTCCGACAGTGCCACCGAGAAAGACCAACACCACATTGTCGCCGGGCTCGCCCTTGACAGCTTCGCGGATGCGCACGGTGACGAACGTCTTGATGACGCGGTGTCCGGCGTCATTGACCACCCATTCGCTGCGTCGATCGGAAACGATGCCGCGGACGATGATGTCGGCCTTTTCCACCAACCCGCCGAAACTGGGCGGCAGGACGGAAAGCGCCCGGGCCGGACTGAGTCCGGTGCCCAGGGCAAGGCAGAGAAAAACGACAGAGGCGGCCGGTAGCCGCAGGATAGGTTTTATCATGGCTACCG
>CBINJL010000601.1:0-2456 GCA_966250925.1 uncultured Opitutus sp.
TCCGCGAATTGGTCTCCAACGCGTCCGACGCCCTCGAAAAGCTGCGCCACACTCAGCTCACCGAAAAGGAGATCCACGACGACAAGCTGGATCTGGAAATCAACCTCACCACCGACGACAAGGCCAAGACCCTCACGATCCAGGATTTCGGCATCGGCATGACCCGCGCCGAACTGGTCAAGAATCTCGGCACCATCGCGCACTCCGGCTCGAAACAATTCCTGCAGGCGCTCAAGGAAGGCGGCGCCAAGAACGACAACCTCATCGGCCAGTTCGGCGTCGGATTCTACTCCGCCTTCATGGTGGCGAAGTCCGTCAAGGTTTACTCCCACTCGTGGAAGGTCGACGAACCGGGCCACGTTTGGACCAGCGACGGCTCCGGTTCCTACACCGTCGAGGAGGTTGAGGACCAGCAGCGCGGCACCAAGATCGTGGTCGAGCTCAACGACGACTCCGCCGAATTCGCCACCGAGTCCCGCATCAAGGGCATCCTGGAACGCTACAGCGCCTTCGTCACCTTCCCGATCAACCTCAACGGCAACCGCATCAACAAGGTATCCGCTTTGTGGTTACGTTCGAAGAGCGAGATCACCGACGAGGAATACACCGAGTTCTACAAGTTCCAGGCCCACGCCTACGACGAGCCCCGCCTCAAGCTGCACTTCTCGGCCGACGCTCCGCTCGCCATCAACTCCATCCTGTTCGTCCCGCAGTCGAATCCGGAAAAGTTCGGCATGACCCGGGCCGAGCCGGCGGTCTCGCTCTACTGCCGCAAGGTCTTGATCGATCCGTCGCCCAAGGACCTGCTGCCCGAGTGGGCGCGCTTCCTCAAGGGCGTCGTCGACAGCGAGGACCTGCCGCTCAACATCTCCCGCGAGACCATGCAGGACCGCGCCCTGATCGACAAACTGGGCAAGGTCATCACCAAACGTTTCCTCAAGTTCCTCGCCGACGAGGCCAAGAACCGCCCCGAGGACTACGCGAAGTTCTTCGCCGAATTCGGGCTCTTCATCAAGGAAGGCGCCGCCACCGATTTCACCCACAAGGACGCCTTGTCCCAGTTGCTGCGGTTCGAATCCTCGCTGACCGAAAAGGGCAAGACCACCTCGCTCGCCGACTACGTTTCCCGCCTCGGCGAGGAACAGAAGGAGATCTATTTCCTCATCGGCCCAAGCCGCGACGCGATCGAACGCGGTCCCTACCTCGAAGGCTTCAAGGCCCGCAATCTTGAGGTGCTGTTCTGCTACGAGACCGTCGATGACTACGTCATGCGCCACCTGCGCGAATTCGACGGCAAGAAACTCGTCGCCGCCGATTCCGCCGATCTCAAACTCGGCGAACACGCGGCCGAAGGCGAGGCGCTGGCCAAGGACCAACTCGACGCCCTCATCAAGTGGCTCAAGGAAACCCTCGGCAAACGTGTCACCGAAGTGAAGGCCTCCGAGCGTCTGGTTGATTCGCCCGCCGCCGTGCTCAACGCCGACCAGTTCATGTCGCCGCAGATGCGCCGCATGATGAAGGCGATGAAACCGGAAGGCGAAGACGGCGAGGACGAGGCCCCGTTGCAGGTCCACCTCGAACTCAATCCGCGTCACGCCGTCATCAAGCGCCTCGCTGCGTTGAAGGACACCGACGCCGACAAGGCGACGCTGATGGCCGAGCAACTTCACGACAACGCGCTGCTTGCCGCCGGACTGCTCGAAGATCCGACCCGGATGGTGCAGCGCCTCTACAAGCTGCTCGAACAGGTCTGATCGGCCACCCTCTGCCTCATATTTTCCAAGCGCGGCCCATCCGGGTCGCGCTTTTTGTTTAAGAGCTCTGAAGCTCGCTCCGAATTGTAACCGCATTGCGAATGCCGTCTTGTCCGTCGCCTGCGCTCAAATTACAGAAGCTCGCCTACTCGCGCTATGCCAGTGACCTATCACATCGAATCCGATACCGGAATGGTCTTCACCCGAGGGGAAGGCATGGTGACCTCCGCCGAGCTGTTGGAGCATCAACGCAGACTCGCAGCCGATCCTGCGTTCGAGCCCGGCTACCGCCAACTGAGCGACTACAGCGCCGTCACGCACACGGATGCCTCCTGGGGCGTGATTCACGAACTGGCGCGCAACACTCCGTTCCATCCCGAATCGCGTCGCGCCCTCGTGGCGCCGATGGATCTGGTTTTCGGCCTGGCCCGCATTTTCGAAACCTTCAGCGAGGAACGCTCCAATGTGCGGGTTTTTCGCAATCGTGAGGAAGCGACAGCCTGGCGCGACGAGCACGATATCCAGGCCGCCTCGGCGATGTGACGCCGCTCAGACGGCCAACGGCGCGCGCTCGCGCGTTGCGGGCGCCTGTCGCGGACCGCGCGATTTGAACCGGCGCGATTCAAATTCGGACAACGGTTCCACATCCGCCCCGGTGACGAAATCGTCCGCCGACGCGATGCCGACGAGTCGGGCCAGTTG
>CBINJL010000602.1:0-2454 GCA_966250925.1 uncultured Opitutus sp.
GTCGCCGATGTCGCTCCCGATGAAGATCTTACCAATCTCAAGTCCGACGTTCGCCTGCGCGATCAGCTCGAACTCGATTCGATGGACTTCCTCGACATCGTGATGGAGCTGCGCAAGCGCCACAATATCGAGGTGCCCGAGGCCGACTACCCGCAGCTCGCCTCGCTCGACAGTTGCGCCGACTACCTCACGCCGAAATTCGAGGCGTTGGGCAAATAAGTCTGCGACCGCAATTCTGCGTTAATGAAAAAGACCGGGCTTAATCGGCCCGGTCTTTTTTGTAGGTGAAGGCCAAAGGCGACCCGCCAAGCGGACGCTTGCCCCGAGCGATTCGCCGCGCCTTTTTGAGCAGCTTGAACTCTTCGGCCCACTACGACGTTGTCATCATCGGAGCCGGTATGTCCGGCCTCGCCGCCGGTATCCGACTCGCGCACTTCGGCAAAAAAGTCTGCATCTTCGAGCGCCACAACGCGGTCGGCGGACTCAACAGCTTCTACAGTCAGAACGGTCGCAAGTTCGATGTGGGGCTGCACGCGTTGACGAATTTTGTGCGGCCCGGCGTGAAGGGCACGCCGCTGACCAAACTCCTGCGCCAGCTCCGGATCAGCCGCGACGAATTTGAGCTGAGTGAGCAGAAGCGTTCGCGGGTGGCTTTCGGTCCGGCGGGCGATGTGTCGCTGACGTTTACCAACGATTTCGCCGTGTTCGAAACCGAAGTCGCGCGGGCGTTTCCCGACCAGATCGACGGCTTTCGCCACCTCGTCGCGGCCGTGCGTGCCTACGACGATGTGAGTCTGGACGCCCAGCCGGTTTCGGCGCGCGAAATGGTGCGGCGCCATGTCACGAATCCGCTGCTCGAAGACATGCTGTTTTGTCCGGTGATGTATTACGGCAGCGCGCAGGAACGGGACATGGAGTTCGGCCAGTTCGTCATCATGTTCAAAGCGTTGTTTCTTGAAGGATTCGCGCGACCGCTTGACGGCGTGCGCGTCATCCTGCGCGTGCTCACGGCGAAGTATCGCGAGGCCGGTGGCGAGCGCCGCATGAAGTGCGGCGTGAAGCGTGTCATCGCGCACGGTGATCGTGCGAGCGCGCTGGAGTTGGATTCCGGTGAGATCGTCACGGCGGATCATGTGCTGTCATCGATCGGCGCGCCGGAAACGGAACGCCTGCTGGCCGCAGCGACTGGAGCGGACGCCGGCGTGGGGCCGGACGACGCATCGGCCTCGCCGGTCGGCGCGTTGTCATTTGTCGAAACGATCACCGTCCTCGATCGCCAACCCGCCGCGCTGGGCTGGGGCGACGACACCATCGTATTTTTCAACGACTCCGATCGTTTCGACTACGTTGCCGCGCGCGAGCCGGTCGACGTGCGCAGCGGCGTGATTTGTTTTCCCAACAACTTCGCTTACGAGGATGGACGCGAACTCGCCGAAGGATTTTTCCGCTGCACTTGTCTGGCCAACTACGCGGCCTGGACGGGATTGCCCGAGGCCGACTATCGCACAGGCAAGGCGGAGTGGTTTGGCCGCATCCAGGCCAGCGCGCGCCGTTTTTTGCCGCCGGTCGGTGACGCCGATCTCGCGCGGGCCACGGTGGCGACCGACATGTTCACGCCGCGCACCGTCGAAAAATTCACCGGCCACCACGGCGGCGCGATCTACGGCTCGCCGCGCAAGCACCGCCAGGGGCGCACGGCTTTGGAAAACGTTTACCTGTGCGGCACTGATCAAGGATTCCTGGGCATCATCGGCGCGATGTTGAGTGGGATTTCGATGGCCAACTACCACATCCTGAGAGGGTAAACCGCAGGGCGAAATCGGGCTGAAAACCGGGGTTGCGCTCGCTTCGCCACGGTCTTCACTGGACCGCTTCATGGCTTACGACTGGCTCAAAGGTGTCGACGACGAATATGACGTGATCGTCATTGGCAGCGGCTTGGGCGGCATGACCGGGGCAAACTGCCTCGCCAAGGCCGGCCACAAGGTGCTGCTGTTGGAGCATCATTATCAATTCGGCGGACTCGCCACGTGGTTCACCCGCAAGGGCGGCCACATTTTCGACATCTCGCTGCACGGTTTTCCCGTGGGCATGAAGAAATCGTGCCGCAAATACTGGTCCCGGGAGATCGCCGATTCCATCGTCCAACTCAAGGACGTGCGGTTCATCAATCCGCAAATGGATGTCTGGACGGATTTCACCCGCGAGGATTACACCCGCGTGCTGGTCGAGGACTTCAAGGTCGATCCGGCCGTCGTGGAGGCATTCTACGACCACCTGCGGGCGATGAATTTCTACGACAACAATGCGGAGACAACCGGGGAGATGTTCGAACGCTTTTTCCCCGGCCGGCCCGACGTGCATCGGCTGCTGATGGAACCGATCACCTACGCCAACGGTTCCACGTTCAAGGACCCGGCGATCACCTATGGCATCGTGTTTTCCAACTTCATG
>CBINJL010000603.1:0-2453 GCA_966250925.1 uncultured Opitutus sp.
CCAACTTCAAATGCCGAACACCTTCAGCACGCTGTTCCAAACCGCCGACCAGAATCGGGTCGGGCCGCCCTGCGTCGGATCGTGCGCGGTTTCCTGCAATACAAACAACCCGGTGCCGGCAAAGAGGTCGTCGAACAACGGATTCATGTCGCGATAATAGCCCCAGAACGTCTCCGCCCGCACGGGCAGGTAATCGAGCGTCGGCGTGAAACCGATGGTGGCGCGCTGATTGGTGCGGCGTGATTTGCGCGTGGTCTGCAGCGTGTCCGGCTCCAGCACCTCCGCCCGCACGCCGCGACTGCCTGAAACCACCAGCCGGCAAGGGCCGACGAATTCGAAGAAACGAAACTGGAGCGTGATCCAGGCCTGCCAACGCCAGAGCACCCAGCGGCGGCGGATTTCCACCTTCTCTTCGTCGCGGGTGATCACGCCGATGAGAAAACTCGGCCGCAGGACAATTGATGCGCCTTCCGGCACTTCGATGACGGATAGTTCGTCGTGCGGATCGTCGCTGCTCGACAGCGTCAGCGCGGCGCGTCCGCCCGCCTTGCTATTGCGCAGCTCCACCAGCTCGATCAGACCGCAGGCCGCACTCGTGAACGGTATCGACCAATCGAATACGAAGCGGGTTTTGCGTTTCAGCTCCTCATCACTGGACTGCAGGAAACTTTCCTTCACTCTCAGCACCTCGCCGGGCCACAGCGAGATTTCGGCCGAAACATCGCTGGGGCGCACATGCGGCAGCGCGACAAATTCCGACTCCAGCCGGATCGCCTTGCCGCGTGAAAGCAGCGGCGCAAGAACATAGAATGCGAGCAGCTTCACCACCGTCGGGCCGAAGAAGTAAACCAGCAACGCCACCAACAGATAGCCGCGCGAGCGTTGCCAGGCGTTGCGCAGATAAAGCGAAACGGCTGACTGCGACTGGGCGCTGGAAACGAGGTCCTTTTCAATATTGGTGAGCTGGTAATCGAGATCCTGCACCTGCGCCCCGACGCGGGTAAGTTCCTCCTGCAAGCCGGCAATCCTGCCGGCGGACTCCCCTTTCAATTCCTCCATGCGCGCCATCTGCTGAGCGTTGGCCGCCTGCTGATCAGCGTTGCCAAACACCCGCTCCCACCAACTGGCAAGCGCCTGCAGGTTGGCGATGATCTTGTTGGCCCGCGCGATTCGATCCTGCTGCACGGCCACATCGTCGCGGATCTCCTGCATCCGATTGAGCGCCTCGGCTTTGGCGGTGGCGATCTGCGCCCGCGCCGTTTCCAGCTGTGCAATGTATTCCTCGCGTCGCGTTTCCAGATCGACCTGATCGCGGGCGTAGAGCCAGATCCCCACGCCGACGAGGCCGAGCACCGCGATCAATACCGCGACACCGACCTTTTGCAGCAACCAGGTGCCGAGGCGATAGAGAAGGCCATACATCGGAAGAAGTTTGGTAGGGTCCGGCCCCACTTTTCAATCGTGGTTGTTGACTTCATTGCCGGCGTCCCGGTTCCCGGCGCATGGTGCGAGCTTATCGCAAAGGCAAGGTTCGGATAATACACCACCGGCTATACCCAATCCCGGTTGCGCCGCCGACCCCGCGCCCTAGCCTGTCCGGAAACCGCTTCGCCATGTCCAAAGTCATCATCTCGTCCCTCTACCAGTCGGACGTCTTCAAGATGGCGTGCCGCCAGTTCGATCAGGCCGCCGACGCCATCAGTCTTCCTGAAAACATTCGCGACCGCACCAAGTATCCCCGGCGGTGCGTCGCCGTTTCGCTGCCGATCCGCCGCGATGACGGCAGCGTGGTCGTCTACGAAGGCTATCGGGTGCAGCACAACCTCTCCACCGGTCCATCCAAGGGCGGCATCCGCTTTCATCAGGAAGTCACCGTGGGTGAAGTCGCCGCGCTGGCGATGTGGATGAGTTGGAAGTGCTCGCTCGTCGGCCTGCCTTACGGTGGCGCCAAGGGCGGCGTGATCGTCAACCCCGACCAATTGTCGGAAGGCGAACTTGAGCGACTCTCCCGTCGCTACATGCAGGAAATGATTCCGTTCATCGGTCCCGATGTCGACGTCCCGGCGCCCGACATGGGCACGAACGAGAAGATCATGGGCTGGATGATGGACACCTACTCCAATCACATGGGCCATATTGAGCCGGCAATCGTGACCGGTAAGCCGATCAGTCTCGGTGGTTCCCAAGGTCGGCGCGAGGCCACCGGCGCCGGCGTGGCGTATTTGGTCAAGCGATACCTGGAGGACATGAAGATTCCGCTGAGCCGCGCCACCATCGCCATCCAGGGCTTCGGCAACGTGGGCAGCGAGGCGGCGTTCGCCCTCGCCGACTACGGCGCGAAGATTGTCGCCATTTCCGATTGGACCGGCGGCATCTACAACCCCAAGGGCATCAAGCCCCGCCATGCCGCGCAATACGTCCAGTATCAGCGCGTGCTCAAGGGCTACGACGGC
>CBINJL010000604.1:0-2448 GCA_966250925.1 uncultured Opitutus sp.
CCAGTCGGCGCGACATGTGTTCATCGTGCTGCAAGTGGCGGCGACCTGCATGCTGCTGTGCGGCGCGGGACTGCTGGGGCTGAGTCTGCGTCATGCACTTTCGTCCTCGACTGGATTTCAACCCGGCGAAGTGCTCACCGCCCGTTTGCAGTTGCCTTGGAAATCCTACCCGGAACTGGAGCCCCGCCTCACGTTCCTAAACCGATTGCTGGACGAGCTGCGGACCCAGCCCGGCGTCCTCCACGCTGGATTCACAGACGGCCTGCCCTTTTCCGGCAATATCAGCGACAACGCCACCACCGTCGAAGGGGTCGAGCTCGCGCCCGGAGAGTCGATTCGCACGCATTACACCTCCTATGCGTTGGGCGACTACTGGCAGGCCCTCGGCATTCCGTTGCTCCGCGGCCGATACCTGGAGGATTCCGATCAGGTGAAAGGCAAGCGTGTCTGCGTCGTCGATCAGGCGTTTGTCGACCGTTATTGGGGCGATGGGCGTGATCCCATTGGTCGCCGCATTGCGAACGATGTCACGCTCACCGACGAAAACGCGCTCACCATTGTGGGGGTGGTCGGCACCGTGAAACAGAAGGACGTCACTGATACGGCGCCGCTTGGAAGCATCTATGTGCCGTATCCGGAACGTGGACACCAGGGCGTTGCCATCGCCGTGCGCACGGCCCTTCCGCCCGACACCTTCGCGCCGATGCTCCGCCGCATCGTGTTGGGGCTCGATCCCGCGCTGCCGGTCGACGACATCAAGATCCTGCAGACCCGCGTTGACGACAGTCTCGTGCTTCGCCGTTCGCCGGCCTTGCTGGCAGGAATCTTCGCCGCCGTCGCCCTGCTCCTCGCCGCCGTCGGCACCTACGGCGTGCTGGCCTACGCGGTGAATCAACGGCGCCGCGAGATCGGCGTGCGCATGGCCCTCGGCGCCATGCCCGAGCAGATTCTCCGGCAGTTTCTCGGGTTGGGCGCACGCCTGTTGGGATTTGGTCTGGGGGTTGGTCTGCTCGGCTCCTACCTGCTTGGCCGCGCCATGCAGGGCATCCTGTTCGACGTGCCGGCCTTTTCGCCCACCGTCTTCGCCAGCGTTATTGGCGTGATGGCGGTCGTCGTCCTCGGGGCAGTGCTTTGGCCTTCACAACGGGCTTCGCGCATCTCGCCCATCGAAGCGTTGCGCGACGACTGAGGGTGCGTTTTCCCGGCAGGGGGAATTCGCCGGAAATCGTGTAACCAAATTCCCGATACCGTGTAAATTTCCAGAGGCATTTTGCACGGCCCCGTGCAGAGTGCCCGGCCGTTGACGGGAAGCATGGCGGCTTCGCGCAAAGTGGTCGGCGCCGAGCGGGAACCGAAGGGTTAGGATTCGGTTCTATCGCAGCAAGTAACCGGATCGGGCTCCGCGATTCATCCGCCCCTGCCGATGAATTCTGGCAAAAATCGCGAATGACGGTGCCCGCGCCCCACCCCCTGCGCACCATGAAGACCTTACCTTCGCTCCCGCTGGTTTGCACCCTTGCCTGCAGCACTTGCCTGTTTCTGCCGGCCCAGCAAACACCACCCGCTCCGGCCTCACCGGCGCCCAACACTGTCACTCCTCCCGTCGCACCGCCGCCCCCCGCCGCCGAAGATCCGACCGCGGCGGTGACGAGCGAAGAGATCGTCAGACTCGAAGCGCTCGAAGTCGTGACCGAGGCCGACCAGGGTTACATCGCGGTCAACGCTTTGGCGGGCGGCCGCGCGATGACGCCGATTCGCCTCACGCCTTCCGCGATGTCGTCGCTGACCCGCACGTTTATTGAGGACGTGGGCATCACCGATGTTCGCGATTCGCTGCGTTGGAGTCTCAACGTCGTTCCCAGCGACGCCACCGCCGGCAAGCGGTTTCCCTTCGGTGGCTGGGACTTCAACTTTCGTGGCGCCGGTCAGTCGCTGCACGGTGGCAGTGGTCCGGTGCGCAACTACTTCACGTTCTACCAAGTCGCCGACAGCTACAACATCGACCGCATCGAGTTCGACCGCGGCCCGAATTCGATTCTCTTCGGCGTGGGAACCGTGGGCGGCGTGCTCAATATCTACACCAAGGTGCCGCGTTTCGATCGCGATATCACCGATTTCGCCTTCACGTTGGACAACCACGGCAGCCGCCGCATCGAGTTCGATGTGAATCAAACCGTCGGCGAAAGCTGGGCGTTTCGCCTCAACGCGCTGGCTGAAACCGAACGCGGTTGGCGACGCGGCGATCGCGACAAACAGCACGCGCTGGATCTGGCGGTTGCCCTCTACGACCAGGTGGTGGTCAAGACGGTGCCGGTCAGCTCGCCGGACACCGCGGAGATCGTGAAGCTGACCGAGAACATCTTCCGCGCCGTCAACATCGCCTTGGTGAACGAGCTCAAGGTCATCTGCGCCGCCATGGGCATCGATGTGTGGGAAGTGATCGAAGCG
>CBINJL010000605.1:0-2447 GCA_966250925.1 uncultured Opitutus sp.
TCGGCTCACCGTGATTTCGGCATCGCGCGGCAACATTTCCTCGGTGATGAAATGACAGGTCGCCTCGCCTTCCACGTCATTGGAAAGCGCCAGAATGATTTCGCGCACTTCGCCCTGTCCCAGTCGTTGGGCCAGACTGGCAAAATTGAGCTGATCGGGGCCGACGCCGTGAATGGGCGAGAGTTTGCCATGGAGCACATGATAGACGCCGCGATAGGCGCCGCTGCGTTCAAGGGCCACCAGATCGGGCACCTGCTCGACGATGCACACCACGCCGTGATCACGCGACGAATCCTCGCACACCACGCAGTGCGTTTCCTCGGCCAGATTACCGCAGCGATCGCAGCGCCGCACCGTCGTGGCGGCGGCTTCCATCGCCTCGACCAAGGCCGGCAAACGCTCGGGTTTTTCCAACAGCAGATGCAGCGCGATGCGCTCCGCCGAGCGGTAGCCGAGTCCGGGCAACTGTTTCAACAATTGCTGCAAATGCTCCAGCGCGGGAGTCATGGGATTTTCGAATTGGGATTTGGGATTTTTGATTTTCGCGGCGATTGCGAACGGATCACCTGTCGCCGGTGAGGGGATCGAAAATCGAGATGCAAAAATCCAAAATCCCGACGGGCTTACATGAAGCCCGGCATTCGGAACTCGGAGGTCACGGCCTGCATCCGCTCATCGTTGAAGGTCTTGGCCTGCGCGGCGGCGTCCTGCACGGCGGCGAGCACGGTCTCGTTCACGAGCGCCGCGTCTTCCTTGAGCAATTCGGCGTCGATTTCCAGGGCGAGGAACTTGCCGGCGCCGTTGATCTTGATCTTCACCGCGCCGCCACCGCTGGTGACGTCGAGTTCCTTGGCCTCGATCTCGGCCTGAACGACCTCGACCTGACGCTGCATTTTCTGGGCTTGTTTGAGAAGTTTTCCGACGCCTGCCATGGGATTGAGTTTAAGTTGGGAGTTTAAGTTTAAGGAAAGGCCTTAGCCGCAACGTTTCAGTTTAGAAACCACGAATGGACACGAAGAGACACAAATCTCAGAGGCCGCCGGACGTAAGCAACCTCCGACGCCCCGGCTCCTTCGTGTGAATTCGTGTCCATTCGTGGTTTAAGAGACTGGTTTTGGCCAAAGGGCGTTATGCGTCGGTATTCGGGGCGCGGCTTCAAGCCTCAAGTATCGCGCGGTAACCTTCGCGAAAGGTGGGATAACGCGGCGCCCAACCGAGCTCGCGCTTGATGTGGTCGTTACAGATGATCCGATCCGGCTGATGGAGCCGCCGGCCAGGAGCGGCCACGCCGGTGAAAACCGGTGGCGATACGCCCACTTCGCCGGCGAGCCAATCCACCACTTCGCCCTTGGTCGCGCGACCGTCATCGACCACGTTGTAAACTTGCCGCGTGGCGACTTCGGGTCGCGCCCACGCCGTCAGGATCGCCGCGGCAATATCATCGCGGTGAATGAGATTAAGATGATGTCCACCATGACCGGCCACCGTGTCGCGTCCGTCACGCAAGCCGTCGAGCAGGTGATGGCGCCCCGGCCCATAAATCCCAGCCAGACGCAGAATCGTCCAAGGCCCCGGCCAGGCGGCCAATGCGGTTTCGGTTTCGCGCAGGATCTCACTGCGCGCATCCGCCGCGAGCGCGGGTTGCGATTCCTCGACTTCGACGCCGCCGTCCTGCGCATAAACCGAGGTGCTGCCGGTGTAGACAAGATGGCCCCTTCCGCGACTGCGCCCACGCGACCAACGACGCCGCGCCATCACGATAGCTGCGACGGTATCCATCGATACCTCCGCCTCCGGAGCTCACGCAGTCGAGCACCAGATCGAAATCCGGCTCTAGTTGAGCATGCCAATCGTTCGCGGCGAGATCCCCCACCACCGTGCGACAGCCCAGCGCCTGTGCCCAGGCCTGCGCCGTGTCGGGGTTGCGCGTGAGCACCGTCAATCGCGCGCCCGCCGCCTGAGCCCACTCGGCCACCGCCCGCCCCACGTAGCCAGCCCCGCAGATGAGCAGACGTTTTTCATGTAAAAAACCGTGGGCAATCGAATCGGACATCGGTTAGTTTTCCGCACCATGGCCACGGTCTTGGCAATCTTACCCGAGGGATTTGAAGAAATTGAAGCCATCACGCCGATCGATCTCTGGCGGCGGGCGGGCATCACGGTCAAAATCGCCGCGTTGAGCAGCCGGCTCGACGTTACCGGACGCAACGGCATCGTCGTGCGCGCCGAACAATCGCTCGCCGCCATCGGCCCGGACGCCGTGTTTGACGTGCTGTTTCTGCCTGGCGGTCCCGGCGTCAAACACCTGCGCAGTTCGCCCGAAATGCGCGAAATCCTCGGTCGGCACCTGGCGGCGGATCGACGCATTGCCGCCATCTGCGCCGCACCGCTGGTGCTGCACGATGCCGGGCTCCTGGCCGGGCGCCGCTACACGGCCCATCCTTCGG
>CBINJL010000606.1:0-2445 GCA_966250925.1 uncultured Opitutus sp.
CTTTTTCAAAGTTCTCGATTCATCCCCCCGCGCCGACGACGCCTGGGGCGCGGTCGCCGCCTGGGCCTGGGGCGCGTCGCGCGCGCTCGACTATCTCGTCACCGAACCCGGCATCGATGCCGATCGCGCCGCGGTCATCGGCCACTCGCGCGGGGGCAAGGCCGCGCTTTGGGCCGGCGCCCAGGACGAACGCTTCGCGCTGGTGGTCAGCAACGATTCCGGGTCCACCGGCGCCGCTCTCGCCCGCGGCAAGACCGGCGAGCGGATTTCCGGCATCACCCGCAATTTCCCCTACTGGTTCGCCGCCAACTACGCGCGTTATGCCGGCAGCGAGGATCGGTTGCCGGTCGACCAGCACATGCTCGCCGCACTCATCGCTCCGCGCCTGCTCTACATCGCCAGCGCCAGCGAGGACGACCACGCCGATCCGAAAAAGGAATTTGAAACCGCCGTCCTCGCGACGCCGGTTTATGAATTGCTCGGCGTGCCGGGACTGATCGCGCCCGCCCCGCACAACGGCCTGCCGACCGTGCCGCTGCACGAAGGCCGCATCGGCTATCACTTGCGGAACGGACCGCACGACCTGAAGGCCTCCGACTGGGAGCTGTTCCTCGACTTCGCGGACCGCCACCTGCGCGAACCGCGGCAGTGATCCGGCCTTACGCGACCGTGCCGAGGGCGGCTTCAAAACGCTGCGCGTCCGCCGGCGTATCCACGCCCAATCCTGGATCGTCAGTCATTCCCACGGCGATGTCGTAGCCGTTTTCGAGCACCCGCAGTTGTTCGAGTTTTTCGATCTGCTCCAGTTCGCCGGGCGGCAACGATGCGAACTTTTCCAGCAGGTCGGCCTTGTAGGCGTAGAGGCCGAGATGTTTGCGACAGGGATGACTCGCCACCCAATCGTCCTCGATCGTCAGCCCCAGATCGCGGGGAAACGGCATGCGCGAACGCGAGAAATACAACGCCCGGCCGTCCTGCCGCATCACGACCTTCACCTGGTTGGCGTTGTAGAAATCGACGACGCGCTTGAACGGGGTGGCCAGCGTCGCCATCGCCACCGGGCCGGCAATCAGCGTGGCCAGGGTGCGAATCTGTTCGCCGGTCACGAGCGGCTCGTCGGCCTGCACGTTGATCACCCGGTCCGCGCCGACCGTGCGGTTGGCCTCGGCAATGCGATCGGTTCCGCTCTGGTGATCGGCCCGGGTCATGAGGGTGCGAAACCCGGCCGCCTCCAGCGGCGCCGCCAGCAACGCGTCGTCCACCGCGAACCATAACGGAAACTCCGGCGCCTCCGCGGCGACGCGACGCGCCACCCAGAGCACCAGCGGCTCACCGCGCACCACGTGCAGAAGCTTGCGGGGAAAACGGGTCGATTCGAGACGGCAGGGAACAATGATGGCGGTTTCTGGCATGCAAAAGGCTGTCAGGTTGATGGCCGGGTTTTTAGGTTGCAAGCCGCCCAGCCGCTACGGAGCCTTTCGCGCTCATGCCTGAATCGTCTGAACCCGCCACATCCAAACCCCAGCTCACCCGCGAGCTGGTTGTGCAGAACAAGATGGGTATCCATGCGCGTCCGGCTGCCATGATTGTGCGTGTCACCAATAAGTTCAAAGCCGACGTCCTGGTGGAAAAGGACGACGAACAGGTGAACGGCAAAAGCATCATGGGCTTGATGATGCTCGCCGCCGGCAAGGGCTCCAAGGTGCGTTTCAGTGTCACCGGCGAAGATGGTCCGGCCATGCTCGACGAGCTCGCCGCCCTCTTCGACCGCAAGTTCGACGAGGCCTGATAAGACCGGACAGTGCGGGCTAAAGCACCGCACTACGGCGGACAACACAGACATGTAGCGCGGCGCTTCAGCCCGCGCTTTCACGCCTGCCGCCTTCTCTGCTGCTACTTGCCTCCCAACCCGTAAAACCGGCGCGCGTTGGCCGAGGTGACCTCCGCCAATTTGGCGAGATCGACACCAAACCACTCCGCCGCGAATTCCGCCGTGTGACGCAGATAAGCCGGTTCGTTCGGTTTTCCACGATGCGGCACTGGCGTCAAATAAGGCGCGTCCGTTTCCAGCATGAGCCGCTCCAGTCCCTGCACCCGCGCCGCTTCGCGCACGGCCTCGGCGTTCTTGTAAGTAAAAATGCCGGTGAATGAGCCCAGGCCGCCGCGTTCGCGCAGCACCGTCATTTCGGCCGGACCTTCGGCAAAACAGTGAAACACCACCCGGGTCCAGTCGACACCGCTCGCATCGATGAGCTCCACGCATTCCGCAAACGCCCCGCGCGAATGCACCACCACCGGCGCCGCGAATTCCTTGGCCAAGGTAAGCTGGGCGGCAAAGGCCGCCTTTTGCCAACCGATCAATTGCTCAGCCCGAGCCGGGTCATTTTTGGGCAGGTGAAACCGATCCAGGCCGCACTCACCCAACGCGACAGGGGCCAGGCCGCC
>CBINJL010000607.1:0-2444 GCA_966250925.1 uncultured Opitutus sp.
GTTCGCAACAGTCAGGTGCCGGTCTACGAACAGATCGCCGAGCATCTGAAGGCCCGCATCGCGGCCGGCGAATTTACCGCCGGGACGAAACTGCCGGGCATCAAGGTGCTCGCGAAGTCGCTGGGCGTGAATCACCTCACCCTGCGCCAGGCGCTTCGCATCCTGGAGGAAAACCGCATTGTGGCCACGGAGTCCGCTCGCGGCACCTTCGTCATCGGCCACAACCCCACGCAGCTCAAAATCGCGCTGGTTTTGCCGAATCTCAACGAGAGTTCGTCCCGCCTCTCCGGAGGTGTGCAAGAAGTGATGTCGCGCAGCAAATCCACCGTGGACATCTTCCACTACGATGAAAACGAGCCCATGGAGCGGGAGCAGATTCATCGCCTGTCCGCCGAGGGCTACGACGGTGCCATCATTTTCCCCAGTCTTACGCCCCCTTCCCTGCGACCGTTGCTCCAAATGATGCTGGAGGGCTACCCCCTCGTCTTCATTGACCGCGCGCCCGGCGAATTGCCGTGCTGGTCAGTATGGGCCGATAACTTTCGAGGCGGCTATCTCGCGACCGAACATCTCATTCGCGCAGGTTGTCAACGGGTGGCCTGTGTCAGCACCGATGTCAGCGGCGTCCGAGATCGCTACGAGGGCTACCTCCGGGCCATGGGCGATCAGCACCTGCCGGTGGATTTTAATCTCGTGCGACAGGTCGAGCCCCGGGATGAGCACATTGAAGAAATCGTGACCGAATGGATGCAACGTCCCGAGCCGCCCGACGGCATCTTCTTTTCCAATGACTTCCAGGCCTTCCGCGGTCTGCGGCATTTACGGGAAAGCGGCAAACGCCCCCCCGAGGAGGTTCGTGTCATTGGTTTCGATGATCTCTCCATCTGCGGATTGAGCTCCCCCGCCTTGTCCACCATCCGACAGGATTTCACCGGGATCGGCCGCAAGGCCGCCGATCTGCTGGCCGAGCAAATCGCGCTGCCGAAGGAAAAACGTTTCTCGGCCGCCCGACACGAAAGTATTGCTGTCGAACTGGTTGTGCGCGGCAGCGCCTGACCGGCCGCCGTCCCCATCTGCTTTCCTCACTCCCTCTCTCCCCTTTTTTGCCCCCAAACTGACCTATCTTAAACTAATACAGTTTTCTTGATCACCATGCCCCTTGCCCGTCTTCAACCCGCTTTCTCCTCCTGGACGCCCACCCGTGTGGTCCGAAGCATCATTCTCCTGGCCACCTCATGGATCGCGCTCACCGCGCCGGCAGCGGAAGTCTCCCCCGAGCAGGCCGCGACGCAGCGCTACGATGTGATTGTTTTCGGAGCCACCCCCGGCGGCATTATGGCCGCGACCGCCGCCGCTCGTCTGGGCGAACAAGTGCTTCTGCTCGAACCTTCCTATATCGTGGGTGGAATGCTATCCGGCGGACTCACCAAGACCGACATCGGGAACCGTAAGACGGTGGGCGGTCTTTCTCTCGAGTTCTTTAGCCGGGTCGAATCCTACTACCGCGAAACCTACGGCGAAGGTTCCTCCCAGCATGAGGCCAGCAATCACGGCATGTTTTTTGAGGCCCACGTCGCCGACTTGGTGTTTTCCAACATTCTCGCGGAGGCCGGCGTCACCGTGGTGCGCAAACAACAACTCAGCTCCGCCGAGGTGGCCGCAAACCGGATCACTCTCGTGCGCACCCGGCACTATGAAACGGATCAGTCCACGACCTTCGCTGCCGATGCGTTTATTGATGCCACCTACGAAGGCGACCTGATGGCGGCCGTCGACGTTCCCTACCGGGTGGGCCGCGAAGCGCGGGCGGAGTATGGCGAATCCCTCGCTGGCATCACCACCGGACCTGAGATGTATCGGGGCAAGGGCGACCACCGGGTTCAGGCCTATAACTTTCGCTCCACCCTGACCAACCGGGACGACATCCGGGTGCCCATCCAGAAACCGAAATACTACACGCCGGAGCCACACCGCCACTTCATCGACTCCGTCAAAAAACACAATTTTCGCACCTTCGAGGAGCTCTTTCACGACGCCCCGCTCTGGGGTCCGGTAAACGGCAAATCCGACCCCAACAAGGCCGACTACACAGGAGTAAACTACAACTACCCGGAGGCTGGCTACGAGGAACGGGCCGAAATCGCCGCCCGCGTGCGAGACCATTGGTTGAGCATGTGGTGGCTGCTCCAAAACGACCCCGCCCTGCCCGAAGCGTTCAAGGTATCCGCCCGCAAGTGGGGGCTGCCCCGCGATGAATTCGTCGAGAGCAATCATGTTTCCCCGCAGATCTACGTGCGCGAAGCCCGTCGCATGCTTGGGCGCTACATGCTCACCCAAAACGATCTCGAACGGGATCGCCACAAGCCCGACACCATTGCCCAGGGCAGTTACAACATCGACTCGCACGACGTGCCCGTGCGGCGCCTGGCCAACCTGGTCCCCGC
>CBINJL010000608.1:0-2442 GCA_966250925.1 uncultured Opitutus sp.
TCCAGGCCCGCGATGACAAGAAGGTCGACAAGCGCTCGGGTGTGAGCCAGCGGCGGGGGAGATGGTGGTCGATCTTGGCGCGGCGCCAGGGGGCTGGAGCTACAGCGCGGCCAAGCGTGGCGCCCGGGTGATTGCGGTGGACAACGGGCCCCTGAAGGGCGGGGCGCTGGACCATCCCCTGATCGAGCACCGTCGCGAAGATGCGTTTGGATTCCGGCCGACGGCGGACGAGCGGGTGGACTGGCTCTTTTGTGATCTCGTTGAGGAGCCGCATCACGTGGCGCGCAATCTGATCGCGCCGTGGCTGGAGCAACGGTGGTGTCGGCGGTTTGTGGTGATCCTCAAATTCGGCCGCGTCGATCCGATCGCCCTGTTGCATGAAGTCACGGGACCGGGATCGGTCTTCATGCGGGCAACGAGTCGGATGCATGTGCGCCACCTGCACCATGACCGTGAGGAGTTCACGCTGGTCGGGGAAGTTGCGTAAACGCGCGTCGGGCCTCCGCTGATTTCCATGGACGGCCCCTGCGCCGCTACTTTGATTGAGCCAATGTCCGCCCCTTTTTGCCAGCCCTTGTCCCTGAACGGGCCCGATACCCAGACGCCACGCGAGTTCGAGCAGCTTCGGATCATTATCACCGGCACTCCCAAGACAGGGAATACGTGGCTCAAGCACTTGCTCAGCCACCTCTACATGCTGCCGCAGGTGGATCTCGATCCCAACTTCCATAGCGTGGATTTTGATTCTTTCGGGCGGCGCTGGGTGGGCCAGCAGCATTATCATCCGTCGCCCGACATCGTGGAGGTCGCACGCCAACGTGGCATCATTTTCATCTCAACCATCCGTCATCCCGGCGATGTATTGGTTTCGTTGCGACACCACATTCAAAACCGCGGCCCGGCGGAAGTGGATGACGAGCGCATTCGCATGCTGCTGCCCGAGTCGATGCTGGAGGACGGGAAGGGCGTTTTTGGCGCCCACACCGAGCAGTTTGTGAAGGACGGGTTTTTCTTCAACCTGCACCTCTCGATCTGCTGGCTGCGCAGCGGTTGGTCGATGGGGCTGCGTTATGAAGACCTGTGGCGGCGACCGCTGGAGACTTTCCAGGCGCTCACTGACCGATTGATGCCGATGCCCGTGCGCAAGCTGAGGCATTCGCTGTGCGCCTGTGAAATCGACCTGATGCAGCACACCTACGATCCGAACAAAAAATTCGTGCGCAAAGGCGGGCTGGGGTCCTGGCAGGAAGTATTGCCGGATCGGATACAGCAGCTGTTGGCGGATCATGAGCCCTATCCGGTTCAGTTCGCCGCACTGGGCTACACGATGGATCGCAATGCTCCCGACAACGCCCGCGAGACGGAGCCGGCAAGCGCGGGAAATCCTTTCCGGTCGCGCGAGTTTGACAACGGCGTGCCGGTGGCGCCCACGCATCTGCGCGCCTATTTTGATCTGCCGGAGGAGATGTTGGAGCAATGGCCTGATGCCTGTGCGACGACCGGCGACAGTTTTTATCGCTGGTTGATGCGTCCGGCGGCGGCAGATCCGCGGGCCGCGGAGGTGGTGCCGACGATCACGGAGTTTTGCCACTGGCTGTATTCGTCGCGGCCCGACGTGCAGAAGGTGTTTCCGGACATCTTTGGCGCGGACCGTCGCGGGGTGGCGGACTGGTTTCTGTTCAGTGCCTGCCGGGAATACCGCTACGATCGGCACTTCGCCATGCCGGTGCTGCAATCTTGGGCGGCTGGTCAACCGCAAGCTGGAGACGGACAATGAGCGACGGCGGGCGCTTGCTGAACATCTGTGGACTGGCGGCGGTGCGGGCGCGCTGGCGGCGCGATCCGGAATCGATCGAACGGTTGTTTTTTGACTACGCGACGGGACGACAGATCGGCGTGATGACCAAGGCGCTGGCGGCCCGCCGAAAAGTCTATCGCTGCGTGGAGCCGGCGGAGCTCGAAAAGATTGCGGGGAGTGTGCACCACGGCGGCATCGTGGCGGTGGTGAATGTCCCTGCACCGTCCGCGCCGCGTCGCGGCGATCCGTCACGCTGGGCGGCGGCGGGCGAAGGCGTGCTGGTGCTGGATCGGATCGGCAACGCACACAATCTCGGCGCGATCGTGCGCACCGCCGCGTTCTTCGGGGTGAAGCATATCATAATTCCGGATACGCCGGCGGCGGCGCGACCGAACGAGGCGGCCTTTCGCGTCGCGGAAGGCGGTTTCGAGGCGGTGCAGGTCTGGCTGCCGCGCGATGTCGCGGCGCTGCTGCGCGATTTGAAGGTGGCCGGTTTTGTCGTGGTCGGTGCGGCCACACGGGAAGGGCGCGGCGAATTGCCTGCCTTGCCGTCGCGGACGCCGGTGGCGATCCTGCTGGGCAACGAGGAACATGGAATCGATCCGGCGCTCGCGGAGCTTTGCAGTCATACCGTTACCGTGGCC
>CBINJL010000609.1:0-2436 GCA_966250925.1 uncultured Opitutus sp.
GGGTGTAGTCGGCGTGATGGGCAAAGCCGAGCAGGGCGGCGCGCTCGGCGCGAAGGCGGGCAATGCGCAGAACGGTGGCGCGGTTGTCGAATTCGCCGCCGCGACTGCCGCGGGTCAGGGAGGCGGCGTGGATGCGGGCGCGGGCGGCGGGGTGGGTGAGCGAGGCGAGGATGGGTTGGCCGCTGGTGTTCTGCAGCTTGATCAACCAGGCGCCGTCGTGGCCGGCGGCTTGGGCCGCAGTGGCGGCGCGGGCAAGTTGGGAGGGGGAGAGTCCGGCAAGTTCGTCCACGTCGGTGAAGAGCATGGCGGAGGCGTTGACCTCGTTGAGGACGTTTTGCTTGAACCGCGTCTGGAGCGTGGCGAGCTCGGCGTTGAGGGTGGTGAGCTGCTGTTTTTGCGCGGCATCGAGGCGCGCGCCGCGGCGCACGAACTCGTTGTAAACCTGGTCGAGCAGGCGCTGTTCCTCGATGTCGAGATCGAGTGTGTCGCGGGTGGCGTGAACCGCGGCGATGCGGGCGAAGAGACGCGGGTTGAGAAAGATCTCGTCGTTCATCGCGGCCAGCACGGGCGCGTAGGCGGCGTCGATGGCATCGAGGGCCGGCGTGGTGTTTGCGCCGCTGAGATTGGAAAAGACGCGATTGATGCGGGCGAGCAACTGCCCGGCGCGTTCGTAGGCGACGAGGGTATTTTCGAAAGTCGGCGCTTCGCCCGAGTCGGCGATGGCGGCGATCTCGGTGCGTTTGGCGGCGAGCGCGGCGTCGAAGGCCGGCGTGAAATGTTCGGCGCGAATCAGGTCGAATTGGGGAAACCCGAACGGCAACGGGCTCGGGTTGAGCAAGGGATTGGTCGCGTTGGTGGCGGCGGGAGAAGTCATGGCGGTCAGGCTGAGCAGCATGCCGGCCCAGACGAGGCGGGCGCGCGGGCCGGAAAGGGACGTCCGCAAGGCGGAGATTCGAGACGGGAAACGGGAAAAACGAGCAGGCATGCCGGGTGGTGAGTTGTGGGCCCGAAAATGCTATCACGTTTCCGGCGGGCAATCGCCGGGAGTGCAAATGGGTGGCGGCGCGGCGATTTCGCGCCGCGTTTACGCCAGCCGACAAACATACACCGTGCTGTGCGAGTCGCGGTGCAGGAACGGATTGGGAAACGCGACCACATGCGTTTCCACGTGGGCGAAGACCGCGCGCAGTCGGGCCAGAAAATTTTCCTCGGGCGCGTCGTCCGACCACAGTCCGAAAACGCCGCCGGGATGCAGGCGCGTGGCCAGGGCGCGCAGGCCGTCTTCGCTGTAGAACTCGGCGTGGCGCGGGTGGAGCAGGTGATCAGGCGAGTGGTCGATATCGAGCAGGATGGCGTGGAAACGGCGGCCCGGTTGCGTCGGGTCGTAGCCCGCGGCATCGGCGGCCGAGAGCGCGAAGAAATCGCCGTGTTCAAAACGGCAACGCGGATCGGCGGTGAGTTTGGGGCCGAGCGGCACCAACCCGCGGCGGTGCCAGTCGATGACGGGTTGCAGGAAGTCGACCACGAGCAGCGATGCCACGCGTTCGTGTTGCAGGACCGACCAGGCGGTGTAGCCCAGCCCGAGTCCGCCGACCACGACATCGGGCTGCGGATGCGTCACCGCGGCGAGGCCGAGATGCGCCAGCTCCTCTTCGACTTTGGTGAAGAGCGAAGACATGAGGTAGTCGTGACCGAGCTTCACCTCGTGGACCTCGCGATCGCCGAACATCTTTACGCGCTGGCGCCGCAGGCTGACCCAGCCGAGCGGCGTCCATTGATAGTCGAGCTCCTCGAAGTTGGCGGACATGGCGTCACCTTGCCGGCGAGACTTGATGGCGCGACGAAAATCGCCGGCAGCGCATCGGTCGGCAGGCGGGACTTGCCTGCTCCCGCCGGCGTTGTCATCGGTTTCGAACCCGCCGGTATCCCGAGAGTTACAATCATGGAACCCCATCGTAAAAGACGACCTCGCCCCCGTCGTGATAGAGTGCCGTCGCTGTGTGGATTAACCTGCCTGAAATCCCGGGCTGCCGGTCCCTTCAACTTCTTCCCAACCCCATCCTCCTGGTCATGATCGATTGGTGGAACTCCCTTTCGCTGGCGCTGCAGATTTTCTACGGCATCGGCATCCTCTCGCTGCTGCTCACCGTCGGGCAGTTGTTGCTCTCGTTGCTCGGTCTCGGTGGTGACCTCGTCGACCTCGATGTGCCGGAAGGCGACGGCTCGAGCGGCGCGGGACTGTTTTCCTTTCAAACTCTTTCGGCTTTCTTCCTCGGCTTCGGCTGGGTGGGCGCGGCGGTGCTCAGCGCGGGTTTCGGCCTGTTGCTGACGCTGGTCGTCGCGAGCATGCTGGGCTTCGCCTTCATGGTCGCGATGTATGCGCTCATCCGTGTGCTGATGAAGCTCCAATCCAGCGGCAATCTCGACTACAGGACT
>CBINJL010000610.1:0-2429 GCA_966250925.1 uncultured Opitutus sp.
CCAACAAGATCGTCGACGCGTTCGGCACCGACACCTTCCGCGTCCTCTCCGAAGAAAGCGGTCGCCTGCGCGCCGTGCCCGGCATCGGCAAAAAACGCGCCGTCGCCATCAAGGCCGCCTGGGACGACCAGCGCGCGTTTCGCGAGCTCTACATTTTCCTCCAGACCTATGGCGTCACCACCGGCCAGTGCGTGAAACTCAACAAGGCCTACGGCGCCCAGGCCCAGTCCGTTCTCACCACCGAACCCTACCGCGTCGCCCGTGAGATCGACGGCATCGGCTTCAAGACCGCCGACCGCATCGCCATCAATTTGGGTTTTGCCAACGACGCCCCGCCACGCCTCGACGCCGGACTCATCTACGCCCTCGAAACTCTGCAGGAGGAAGGCCACACCGCACTGCGCGAGGCCGATCTGATCGCACACGCCGCCGAGATGCTCGAAACCGGTCGCGACCGCCTCGAAGCCCGTGTCGCCGCCCTCATCGAACAACGCGCCCTCGTGCGTCATTGGCCGGTGGATACACCCGATCCGTTGCCGGGTTCCGGTTTTATCCAACTCCCCGTCCTCGATCGCGCCGAACAAAAGATCGCCACCGTGCTGCAGCGCCTCGACGCGGTTCCGTCCGGACTTCCGCCGATCAAGATCGACGCCGCCGTCGACTGGGCACAGCAGAAGGCCGAGATTCAATTCGCCGCCAAACAGGCCGAAGCCATCCGCACCGCCCTGGCCCACAAAGTCAGCATCCTCACCGGCGGACCCGGCACGGGTAAAACGACCATCCTGCGCGCTCTCGTTGACATTCTCCGCGTCAAAAAGGTGCGCCTGCATCTCGCCGCGCCCACCGGCCGCGCGGCGCAGCGTCTCGCCGAGACCACCGGCGGTTTCGCTTCCACCATCCACCGCCTGCTCAAGTTCGATCCGTCCCGCGGTCACTTCACCACCAACGAGGATCATCCGCTCGCGACCGACTTTCTCGTCGTCGACGAGGCGTCGATGCTTGATACCCGCCTCGCCTCCGCGCTGCTCCAAGCCGTGCCCTCCGCAGCGCACCTGCTGCTCGTTGGCGACACCGATCAACTGCCTTCTGTCGGCGCCGGCAACGTGCTGCAGGATCTGATCGCCACCGAGCGCGTCGCGGTCACACGCCTCGATGTCATTCATCGCCAGAAAGGCCAGAGCGGCATCGTTACCACCGCCCACGCCATCAACTCCGGCGACCCGACGCTGCCCGTCGCCATTCCGGAAGTCGACGCCCTCCAGGCCTGGAGCGATCTCAACTTCATCCCGGCCGCGGACCAGCAGGACTGCGTGCGCAAAGTCCTGAAACTCTGCCGCGAAACCCTGCCGCGGCTGCATCCCTGGATCAAACCCGTCGCCGACGTGCAGGTGCTCGCGCCCATGCATCGCGGCGTCGCCGGTGTTGGAAATCTGAATACAGCGCTGCAGGACGCGCTCAATGGCGGCCGCCAGGGCATCAAGTTCGCCGCCGGCGAATTCCGCCCCGGCGACAAGGTCATCCAGTTGCGCAACAACTACGACAAAAACCTCTTCAACGGCGACATCGGCACCGTGGTTTCGACCGATGGCATCAACGGCACGCTCACCGCCGACTTCGACGGCGAGCAGCACACCTTCGAACGCGGCGAGTTCAACGACCTCGCCCTCGCCTACGCCATCAGCATCCACAAAAGTCAGGGCAGCGAATACCCCATCGTGGTGATCCCACTGCTCAAGGCGCATTTCATGATGCTGCAGCGCAACCTTCTCTACACCGCCATCACCCGCGGCAAGAAGAAGGTCTACCTGGTCGGCGAACCCGCCGCCTACGGCATGGCCGTGCGCAACCACGAAGCCAAAATCCGCAGCACCCACCTGAAACAGAAGATCGCGGAGTTGCGGTGAATCAAAACCCGCTGCCATAGGCGCGCTCGACCTTCGCGATGCGGACGGTGTAGGCGTCATACCAGCGGGCCTGCCCCTTTGCCTGTGCGGCCCGGTGCTCCGTATTCATTTTCCAAGCACGAATGGCCGCTTCGTCGCGCCAGTAACTGATCGTGAAACCAAAGCCGTTCGCATCGCGGGCCGATTCCACGCCAAGGAACCCGTCCTGCTCCCGCGCGAGGTCCAGCATACGACCGCCCACGTCATCATAGCCGTCATCAACGTCGTTGCGCTGCGAAGTGAAAATCACCGCGTAATACGGCGGCTCCGGCGTGCGGGCGATGGAAGCGATGGCGTGGTTCATTTCACCTCCCGCGTTAAGACCAACATCGATCGGGCGCCAGCGAAGAACTCGTAATCCACCGCCACCTCACGGGCCACAATGCCGTCTTCCGCCAACGCCGCCACCAGCCGTGGTAAATCGGCGTAAGGCAACCCATCGGGACCGCAAACCGGGTGAATCCGCACTTCATGTCGCGCCACCCG
>CBINJL010000611.1:0-2422 GCA_966250925.1 uncultured Opitutus sp.
GGATGGACCAGTTCCAGAAACGGCCGCCGCGTCAGCTCCGCGATATCGTAGCCCAGCACCTCGGTGAACGCCGGGTTCACCCGCTCGAAAAACCCGGCCGCATTGGCAAAAACCATCGGCTCCAGCGACAGTTCGAAAAAGGTGTTCAGACTGCCGGTCGCCTCTTCCTGCCTGGCCACCCGCCACTCCCGCCGCAACCGTCGCCCGCGGATCGCCAGCACAATTGCCAACGCGACCGCCGCGGCGGCAATCCACACCGTCCATCCGCCTGCCGGGGTCTGCAAGGTCGACAACATGAGTGCGACGTTAGCGGGAACCGGCGCCTTGACTACAGCGAACTTTGCGATCCCACGCGGTTGCGTCCTGTGTCCTTGTAGCCCTGCGCGGAAGCGCAGGGATGGGAGGTGCCGTCCGCATCGCAAAGTCCCGCTGCTCCCGCAGCGGGCTACCACGCCTCCATTTCGGGATTCAGGTCAAATGAACCGCAGCGCCGGCAAGCAGGCGGCCTGCGTCCGACTACGCCCGCCGACGCCGTCTCCCTGTCGTCCGTCACGCCTGGGCCTTTGGGTAAGCGCCCAATCCCGGCGATCCGACCGATCTCTTCCCGCCGGCCCATAAACTCCTCGGCGCCGTTGTGCCAGACGAGGTCGAGCCGACCGGGCTTGCGGCAGCCGATCGTCGCAAACCAACCGCAGCAGTAAAAGCTGACCGAATTCCATTTCACGCCTTCGGTGATCGCCGTATCCGATTCTAGAATACATGCGCGCAGCGCCGCGACCGCCGCCTTGAGCGGATGCGAAGAATCCGCGAGCCGGGCATCCACCGCCGCGGAGTTATCGTGTTCAGGAGCACGCGAGGGCATGGCGCCAATCTCATTCCGTCCGACGTCGGACCCAAACCCGGACGCACCCGGAGCGGCGTTGCGGCGGCGACTTCAGTTTCAGCAGCGCGGCGGCCTCGACCGCGCCTCGTTTTCCTGTCCCCATCGCAGCCTCGGTCATGGATTCACTTTCTCAACTTGTGCTCGGCGCCGCCACCGCCGCGGCCTGCGTGCCCCGGACGCATCACCGCGCCGCACTTCTGGTCGGTGCCGGCCTCGGCACCCTGCCCGATCTCGACATCGTTCCGATGGCCTTGCTCGACCTCGATCCCGTGCAGGTCATGACGTGGCATCGCGCCGCTTCGCACTCCCTGTTTGTTCTGCCGGTGTTCGGCTGGCTGCTCTGGCTCGCGCTGCGCCGCCGCTGGCGCCCGGTTCGCGAGGCTCCGCGTGCCTGGCTCCTCAGCATTCAACTGGCCTTGATCACGCATCCGCTGCTCGACGCACTCACCATTTACGGCACGCAATTGTGGTGGCCGCTCCGGCCCTCGCCAGTGATTGGCGCCAGCCTGTTCATCATCGACCCCCTTTATACGTTGCCGCTGCTGATCGGATGCGTCGTCGCGGCCTGCAACCGCTCCCGGCGCATGGTGCTTGCCGGTCTCGCGCTGAGCACCGCCTACCTCGGTTGGTCACTGGCGGCGCAGGCTTACGTGACGCGTCTCGCCTCCCGCGATCTGGCTGCGATCGGGCTGGCCAACGCGCCGCGGTTTGTCACTCCGACCGCACTCAACACCCTCCTCTGGCGCGTCGTTGCCCTGACCCCCGACGGCTACGTCGAGGGTCATCATTCGCTGGTCGCGGACAGCAAACCCATCCGCTTTTCCGCGCACGCCAGCGACACCGGCGCACTCGCCGCCGTGGCCGACTTCTCCGCCGTGCGCGAACTGCGCTGGTTCAACCGCGGTTTTATGAAAGCCGAACAGCGCGACGGGCGGCTCGTGCTTTCCGACCTGCGCATGGGCGCCGAGCCCGACAACTACGTTTTCCGTTTCGCCGTGGCCGAAAAAACTCCCGCCGGCGACTGGCGTGAGATCCGCCCCGAAGCCGCCGCTTGGTCTACGTCGACCAGCCGTATTCATGGGGTGTGGGAACGGATCTGGACAGAACCCTGAACCTGTTTCGCTTCACCAGCCCGGCAACACCGCATCCGGCGCGGGAGCGAAGACCGCGGCGGTGCGGGCGGTTGCTCCGGGTGCGCCCGCCAGCGGCAACAACGGATCGCCGATGAATCGATAGGGTCCGCCCGACCGAAGCTCGTCCGGCACTTCCGCCGCCGCCACCAATTCCGCCAGGGTCGTCGGTCGGTGTTCCGTCCAGGCCTCGCAAAGCGCCGGGCCCCAACGGCGGTTGTCCTCGTGCCGGGTCTTCGTCACCGCCGCCAGCGCGCAGCCGGCAACACCGCCCAGCACCAGCCTTTCCGCAAAACTCAGACCGGTGCGCCAGCGGCTGGCGTTTTCACAGCAAAGCGCCAGCAGCGCCGCCATCGGCTCGGGCCAGGGCTGCGGGAAATGGCCGTGGCGCACGCCGTGATACGCCGCC
>CBINJL010000612.1:0-2416 GCA_966250925.1 uncultured Opitutus sp.
TGCCAATGAAGCGGCGTGCGCTTACGAAACCGCGGCGGCTTTATTGATGCCGGAGCGGAAGAGTCCGCCCATGGCGATGCGGTTGAGCGCGGAGTCGGCGTCTTTTTCCTCCTCCAGGGTTTCGCCGAGCAAGGACTTGACGTCGTCGCGATCGGCACAATCGGCGAAACAGGCGGCCGCACCATAGGCAGCGATTTCGTAATGTTCGACGCGCTGTGCCGCGGCAATGAGCGCGGCGTCCTTGACCGCGGGATTGGCGAGTTCGAGCACCACTTCGGTGCCTTCTCGAATGAGCCCCTTCATCGCTTCGCAGGTCTTGCCGGCCGGGTTGATGCCCAGCTTGCTCGCGGCGGTGGAAAGGCGGTCGACGTGGTGACGCGTTTCTTTGAGATGATCGCGAAACGCGGTCTTGAGGTCTTCGTTGGTGGCGGCCGCTTCCATCTGCGGCAACGCGTCCAGCAATTGAGTCTCCGCGCTGTAAAGGTCGCGAATCTCATGCACAAGGAGGTCGGTAACGTTGTTCAACATAACAAAACAAGATTGAGGGTTGCGTTGAGTGCCGACGCATTCCGGCGCGTCGACTGACTACGATCTGTCCCTGCATCGTTCGGGCCGCGTCGATGCCACTCTTCCGGCGATCCAACCCAAGCCGCTCACGCTGCGTTGCTTGGCGGACCAATCCCATTTTTCCGCTTGGTGACTGTGCCGGCCGAATTGGGAAAATTGCAGGACGGTTCCGGTCTGGGCGTTGCGATTTTCAATTCCCGTGCGCGCGAACGAATCGACCTGCTGTCGCCGCAAACCAACACCAGCCGGTGGGGTCTAATTTCGCGCCGGCTTCGGAAACCCAAAGGAACCAAATCACATGAAAACCAAAACCACCCGGCCGTTTCCACCCACGGCCTCCACCGCCGTCGCCGCCACCTTCGACAGTCTCGATCCGCAACAGCGCGACCGCGTTTCCAACCGCGCCCGCGTCATTTGGGAATCCCGCGGACGCCCCGCCGGTAAAGACGACGAGATCTGGCTGACCGCCGAACAGGAAATCATTGGCGAAATGAACGAAGGTCGACCGCGCGCCGCCGATTCCTGACGTCGCACCGGCACTACCAGCAGTCCTCCCGGTCTTGCCTCAGGGCGGCGGGGCCGCGAGGATCAGTGCGCCGCGTCCCCGCTGCGGCTCGCATGGCCTCCGCACCTTTGTCCGCCTCGCCCGCCCCCGGCCCCCGCCATTCGATCGCGCGTCGTTTCTGGGCGCGCCTGCGACGTCATCGCGGCCGGTGTTGTCGGCCTTCATCGCCGTCGCGCATCTCCTCGGTCTTCTCTCGTCGATCCATGCCTTGATGGAAACACGCACCGCGCAGGGCGCCGTGGCCTGGGCCGTTTCGCTCAATGCCTTTCCCTATGTCGCGGTGCCAGCCTACTGGGTTTTCGGTCGGAGTGACTTTAATGGCTACGTCACGGCGCGGCGCACCCATCGCGCCGATCTCGACGCCTTCTGGCACAACTTCGAAACCACCCTGCGCGCCCGCAATCTTGCGGTTGATCCCGACAACGAACGGGAGCGTTTCGCGGTGATTCCGCAACTCGCCAAACTGCCCGCCACACGGTTCAACGACGTGGAGCTGCTCGTCGATGGCGAAGCCGTGTTTGTGTCGATCTTCGACGGCATCGCCCGCGCGCGCGACTACGCGCTGGTGCAGTTCTACATCATCCGCGACGACGAGGTCGGCCGCCGGCTGCGCGATGTGCTGGTGGAGCGCGCCCGGGCCGGGGTGCGTTGTCATCTGCTTTACGACGAGATCGGCAGCCGGTTGCCACGCGATTATCTCGACTCGTTGCACGCGGCCGGCGTCGAGGTGCGCGCCTTCAACACCACGCAAGGCTCCGCCAATCGTTTCCAGGTCAACTTCCGCAACCATCGCAAAGTCGTCGTGGTCGACGGTCGCCAAGCCTGGGTGGGCGGACTGAATGTCGGTCGGGAATATCTGGGCCGCGACCCGGCGTTCGGCCATTGGCGCGATACGCATTTGCGCTGTGCCGGACCGATCGTGCAGTCCGTGCAGATCGCGTTTGTCGAAGACTGGCATTGGGCCGCGCGGGAATTGTTGCGCGACCTCAAAGCCCGCCGCCAGCGGCGCCGACGTCACGATGGCCTGTCTGCCGTCGGGTCCGGTCGATCCCTACGAAACGGCAACCCTGTTTTTCCTCCACGCCATCAACAGCGCGAGCAAGCGTCTGTGGATTGCGACGCCCTACTTCGTGCCCGACGAACAGTTCATCAGTGCGCTGCAACTGGCGGCGCTACGCGGCGTCGACGTGCGCATCATCGTGCCGGACGAAAACGACAGCACGCTGGTCAATCTCTCCATCTGGTCGCTCATTCCGGACCTGCAGGAAGTCGGCGTGACGTTCC
>CBINJL010000613.1:0-2392 GCA_966250925.1 uncultured Opitutus sp.
AAGTCGCGGGTGTAGCCGGAAAGCACGCTGAGACGCTTGGCGTAACGGATCAGGCGGCGGGCAAGTGGGCGGATGAGCGGATTGCGATGAAACTTGAGCACCTCCGAGCCATGGAACGTGAGGACCAGATGCTTGGGGCGGAAGGTCGGAATCTGTTGCAAAAACATCATCGTGAGCATCGGCCCCGGCTCCGGCAGATACACGGTGGCGCGGCGCAACTCGCGGCGCCGGCGAATCAATTGCACGGCCAGACGCAACTGGCAGGTCAGGTCATGGGTGCCCTTGAGCGGCATGCGCCAGATCCGGAAGGGACGCCGGGCGTCGGATTCCTCGCGGGCATGCTGGGCCCAGACTTCCACATCGAGACCGAGTCCCACCGAGGCTTTGGCCATCTCCTCGGTGAATGTCGCGATTCCGCCCCGCTTGGGGAAGAATTCGTGCGTGATGAGGAAGAGGGTGTTGGTGGCGGTGGCGGGATTCATACGACAACCGATTCCGGCGTTCGGAATCGTTTTTCGCGCATTCAGCGGTTGTGCAGCCGAAATGACATGAATGCAACAGATGAAAACGGAACATGTTCCATGCCGAATCCCTACTGAAAATTGGGTAATAATGACGTTTCAAACCGGTGTCGAAGGCGGGATGAAACTGCCGATTTGCGGCTCAAGAATAGCGTTTACATTCAAATGACCCAAACCTTACTTCCCGAAATCATGCCAAAAGCCGACCTTAAAGGTCAGGAGGGCCCCGATGCCCCCGAAACGGTGACCAAGCCGTTTACAGTGGAAGACGAATCAGCACTCCGTGAGTCGCTGAAGCGGTGTTCGCCTGCGACGATTGAGGCTGCTATTGCCTATCGTAAGACTCAGGAAGCCAGCCACTTGCCGGCTGTGATCATCGGCGTGATCGAACGTTTTGTGGAGCCCGATCTGCGGGCGAAGCTGAAGGAGGCGGACGACGAACTGCGCCTCGTTGAAGATCTCGGCATCGACTCGCTGACGATGATGGAAATCGTCATTCTGGTAGAGGATGTCCTGCAAATGCAGATCAATAACGAAGACCTGCGCACCCTCCGCACGGTGGGCGACATCAAGGTTTTCATCGATTGCAAAGTGCGTGGTTTGCCCCCGCCGCAACCGACCAAATTTCTCCCGATTGAGCAGATCGTTTCCGTGATGCCGATCCAGGCGCCGTTCCTCTTCCTCAACGAGGCGACCATCGGCGGCAACGGCGCGCAGGGTAAATACAAGATCACCGGCCAGGAGTTTTTCCTCCAAGGCCATTTCAAGGACAACCCGGTGATGCCTGCTTCGCTTATGCTCGAAGCGCTGGGCCAGTTGGCCGTGCTGTATTTGCTGGAAGGCTCGTCGCCCGAGCAGGGCAAGGCGGTCGATCCGGCCAAGATCTTCTTCACTTCCTGTGAAGGCGTGCGGTGTCACCGCATCTGCCGTCCCGGCGATCTGCTGTCGCTCTCCATCAAGCCGAAGCGCACCAAGATGCCGCTGGCGACCTTCGAAGGTTCCATTCGGGTGGGCCAGGAAAAGGCCGCCATGGCTGAGGAAATCACGCTGACCTTTGCCTTCGCGGCGGTGGCGAGATCCAACAGTTCCTCCCTGCATGGGACTGCCGGCAAACCGGTGTCGCCGGTGGCGGCGAAGGACGACGACTCGCGTCCGCCTGTGGCCGCAGCGGTCAACGCCTGAGGCGTTTGGCCGGCCTCCGATCCGGTTCCAACTCGCGGGTAATTCACCGTTTCCGCGCGTTGACCCGGAAGAAGCGCTCGCCTTTGCTCGGTCACCGTCTTGTCACGGGGAACACGATGCCGTCGACGGCGTCATGAGTCTCGGCGACGCCGACGTTCGCTATCAGTTATGTCGAAAGTTTTTATTACCGGCCTGGGGTTCATCACGAGTATCGGCAACGACGGTCAGAGTGTGGCGCAGAGCCTGCGAACCCTCCGTCACGGCGCAGTGGCTTATGCCCCTTTTGCCGATCCCAAGATTCCGGTCAAAGTAGCCGCGCCGGTGAAGGATTTCACCACGGATTCGCTCGACCCCGAAGACTGGATTTATCCGGAGCGTTACCGCGTGCGGCGGGAATACCTGCGCAGCATGGGTCCGCACGGACTCTACAGCTATTGCGCGATGACGCAGGCCATCGAAGACGCGGGGCTCGCGCCGGAGGAAGTCTCCAACGACGACACGGGGCTGTTTGCTGCTTCGGCCGGTTCGCCGAACATCCTGACCTATTACGTGCAGAAGATGCACAACGAGGGCGTGATGCGGTGTTCGCCGCTCGGCATCGTGGCGTCCATCGCCGGCACGGTGCAGTTCAACCTCGTCGCTCATTTTAAAATCAAAGGCGCCTCGACCGGTTTTGCCTCGGCCTGCGC
>CBINJL010000614.1:0-2389 GCA_966250925.1 uncultured Opitutus sp.
GAAGTTGCCCGACGGACGGTACAACCTGCGCCTGCGCGGGGCGAGTCGCGCGCGGCTCCAAGCGGTCGACCACGTCTTCGATCAATTCGGCGACGTCGCCGCTGGCACTGTTTTGCGGACCTTCGCTGGAAGGATCGGGACCGTAGAAAGCGGGCAGGGAAATGACGCCGATGCGGGCGGTCTTGTCGTCCTGGTTGGGGACTTCGAAGATTGCGCCGTGAGCGCGGGCGGAGTCGAGATTGACGACATCGCGGGTGATGACGATGTCTTTGCGCACGGACGGGTCCGGGGCGTTGGCCGGCTGGATGGTGAGGTGGACCGGACTGCCGCGTTCGCCGCGAATGAGATCGACGATGCGACGCAGTTTCATGCCGAACAATTCGACCGGTTCGCCGCCGTCCTGGGAAACGGCGATGATCTTGTCGTTGGGCTGCAGGCGACGGTCGAGATCGGCCGGGCCGCCGGCGATGATCTCTTTGATGACGCACTCGTCCTCTTCCATGCCGAGCAGCGCGCCGATGCCGACGAGTTGCAGGCGCATGTTGATTTCGAAATCCTCGAAAGTGTCGGCGGAGAAGTAGGTGGAGTGAGGATCGTAGAGCTGAGCGACGTTGGTCAGGAACAGTTCGGTGATCTCGAAGGTTTCGATGTCGGCGAGATTCTTGAGCCTACGTTCGTAGCGTTTGCGGATGCGCTCCTTGGCTTCGTCGATGTCATGCTCGTTGAGCAGTTCGTGCTCGATCTCGAAGAGCAGGCGTTTCTCCCAGAGCGCATCGGCAGCGGCGGCATCGGCGGGCCACTGGACGGTGTCGTCACCGCGATCGACGAGGTAGCTGTCCTTGCTCTCAGTGTTGAAATCGCCCTTGAGGCGTTCGAGGACCCAGGCACTGCGCTCTTCCACACGTTTTTCGTAACGGCGAAACATTTCAAAACCGGCGCCGACGTCGCCGAGGTTGGAAACGTTCCAATAGAGGCCGTCGCCGTAGGTGGCGTTGAAAGTTTCGTAATCCGACTGGAGGAAGAAGAGATGTTGGGCGTCCCACGATTCCATGAAGTCGAGGATGACGTCACGGTAATTGGCGGGCGTGACGGCCTCGCGGTTGTAGTGGGCTTCTTCGAGCAGGCGGATGAAGTTGCGGATCTCGCTCTTCTCGTTGGGGGTGACAGTGAACGTGCGGTCGGGGCGGGCTTGGAGGGCGGAGCCGAAGGCCAGGAGGCCGGCGAGGATGATCCAAAGGGCGGCGGAGCGGGGCTTCACGTTCATGAGCAAAATTGGGAAATGCAGAAGGGGAAATTGTTTCAGGAATACGGGAATACAGGCGGCGGAAGACGAGGGCGGGTCTGCGGCGCACCCGGCGCGGGACGGCGGTGCGAGCGCCGTCAGCGTCGGTTCAGCAGATCCTTTGCCTCATCCAGCAAACGTTTTTCTTTTTCGGTCAGAGCGCCAAAACCCTGACTGTTGATTTTGTCCAAGATGCGGTCGACTTCCTCGCGCAACGCTTCCCGAGACGGCCGTTCTTCCGAAATGGTTTCCATCGGGCGGACATTTACCTGATATTGCGCCGGCTCGGCGGTGTGGCGTTTGGTCCGTTTCAACCAAGCGGGCAGCTCGACATTGGGGGCGCGGTCCGGGCTGCGCCACTCGCGCTGATGCACGTAGCGGAAAAACAGCCAGCCGGCGGCGAGCCCGCCGAGGTGGGCGGAGTGCGCGATGCTGCCCATGCCACTGTTGCCGGGGATTTCGCTGAAGAGAAACCCAAGCAGATCGATGCCACCGAGGACGGCGACCAGCCACTTCGGCTTGATGGTCACGGGGATGACAAAAAACAGCAGGAAGGTGATGGGGCGGTTGGGATTGAGCGCGGCAAACATCATCAGCAGCGCAAACACGCCGGCCGAGGCACCGATCAACGCGCCGCCATGCACCCAGTTGGTGGCCAACCAGACAAGTCCGCCCAAGACAACGCCACCCCCGTAGAGCCACAGAAACCGTTTGCTGCCGAGCAGCGGCAGGAGCTCGCGCCCGAGGAGGAAAATCCAGAGCAGATTGAAGACGACATGCAGAAAACTCTGCATGCTGTGCAGCAGACTGTAGCTGAGCAGCGTCCACACGTGGCCCGATTTGATGCCCGGCACGGTGAGGGCGAGGAAGTGATCAAAACTCTGCCCGGTCTTGGGCCCCAACCACTTCCAGAATACATTCTGCAGAATGAAACCCGCGATGGTGACGCAGATTAACCAAGTGATAACGGAAGTCGTCGGTCGCGCGTAGTCGTCGCGCATGTAGGACCGGTCTGAGAGCATCGGTGGAACCTAGAGAGCCGGATCGACGCTGACAAGTGTGCTCCCGCGTTTATCGTCACGTATTATTACGCCCATGCGAAATGCC
>CBINJL010000615.1:0-2368 GCA_966250925.1 uncultured Opitutus sp.
CCAAGCGCACACCCTCCGAGTCCCTGCTCTCCCGAGCAGGGCTACCCCGCAAATAACGTATCCGCCGTCGCCGTCGCCGCGTTGATGACCCGATGCGACGGCAACTGATGCCGAAACCACGTGCGCTGTTTGCGCACCAACGCCCGCGTGTTGCGCACGATTTCCGCCGCCAGTTCGTTCTCCGGCAACGCGCCGTCCAACACCGCCAGTGTTTCCCGATAGCCAATTGATCGCGCCGCACTGGGATTTTCCCGCACGCTCTGCGCATCGAGTTGCTTCACCTCCTCGATCAACCCGGCGGCCAGCATCGCGTCAACCCGTTGCACGATGCGTGCGTCCAACGCTTCCGGTTCTCGCTGCAGTCGCGTGCACACCACCTGGCAATCAGCGAAAGGCCCCGGCTGGGCGGCAAACGCTTCACGCAACGCCACCAGACTGCGACCGCTCGCCCGGCAACGCTCCAACGCCCGCAGCACCCGTCGCGGATTCGCTGTATCCAGATTTTCAAGACCGTCGGGATTCAGCGTCCGCAGCTCCGCAACCAATGCCGCCAAACCTTCCGCCTCGTAGCGCGCCTCGATCTCCGCCCGCAGAGCCGCCGGCACCGCCACGTCATCGGTCACCGGGCCAAAAAACGCCTTGAGATAAAAACCGCTGCCGCCCGTCACCAGCACACGTTTCCCGCGCGCCAAAATCGCTTCGACCGCCGCCCGCGCCAACGTCACGTAGCGTGCAATGTCCATCGGTTCGCCCGCCGCACAAATGTCGATGAGATGATGCGGCACCCGCGCCAGTTCTTCGCGGGTCGGCTTGGCCGTGCCGATGTCCATGCCACGGTAAAACAACAGCGAATCGCACGAAACGATCTCGGCCGCATTCCGTTCCGCCCATTGCAAAGCGAGTTCGGTCTTTCCGACCGCCGTCGGTCCGGTCAGCACATGCAGCAGGGAAGATTGCTCGCTCACACCGCCCAAGTAGGGGCGACCGCCGGATTGTTACAAGGACGTGATATCCAAAGAATGGTGACGTTTTCGCCTCGCGCCGGTCCAGCCGCGCGGTTGCAACCAGCCCAAGCCGTGCACCTCGCCCTCGTCACCGAAACCTTTCCGCCGGAAATCAATGGGGTCGCCATGACACTGGGCCATGTCGCCGAAGGCCTCACCGCCCGCGGCCATCGCGTCGACGTCCATCGCCCGCGCCAGCGTCACGAATCCGCCCACGCCCCCTCACCTCACGGCTACGTCGAAACACGGCATCCGAGTCTTCCGATTCCTGGCTACACGTTTCTGCGCTTCGGCCTGCCGGTGCGATCCCGCCTGCTGCAAACCTGGCGCGCTGAACGTCCCGATCTCGTGCACATCGCCACCGAAGGGCCGCTCGGTTACGCCGCCCTGCTGGCGGCCGGCAAACTCGGCATTCCGGTCAGCTCCAGTTTCCACACCAACTTTCACCAATACAGCGAACACTATGGTTTCGCCTGGTTGACGCGCCCCGTGCTCGCCTACCTGCGGCACTTTCACAACCGCACGCGCATCACGCTTTCCCCGAGTCCGGACCTCAACGCCGCGCTCACCCAGGACGGTTTCAACGACGTGCGCCTGCTGTCGCGCGGAGTGAACACGCGGGTGTTTTCACCCGTGCACCGTGACGTCCGACTGCGCGCGCGCTGGGGCGCCGGCCCTGACGATCTGGTTGTCGTGCACGTGAGTCGCCTCGCCGCGGAAAAAAACTACGAGCTGCTGTTTCGCTGTTTCGAATCCATCCGCAGTCGCGATCCCCACGCTCGGTTCGTGATGGTGAGCGACGGCCCGCTGCGCAAAAAACTCAGTCGGCGTTACCCCTGGGCGCACTTCACCGGCTTTCTCGACCGCGCCGATCTCGCACGCCACTACGCCTCCGGCGATTTATTTCTCTACCCCAGCCTAACCGAAACCTTTGGCAACGTGGTGCTGGAGGCGATGGCTTCGGGGCTGCCGGTCGCTGCCTTCAACTACGCCGCCGCCGCCCGTTATCTCCGCGATGGTGAAAATGGTCGGCTCGCGCCCTTTGCCGCGGCGGACAGTTTTTACGCCGCCGCACTCGAACTCGCCGCCGATCCGAAAGGCCGCCGTCGCCTCGGTGCCGCCGCCCGCGAAACCGCGGAAACCATCCCGTGGGATGCGGTGATTGACGGCCTCGAACGCGATCTGCTCAGTGTCGCGCAACCGACTCTCGCTCCGGCATGACCACGCCGTTTTCCCTGCAGCAGACGCGCTGCTGCTTCATCTTCAATCCGCACTCGGGCCACAACCGGCGCCGACCGGAACTGCTCGACCGCACCCGCCGCTTCATTGCCGAACACCAGCTCGACGCGCAGCTGGTGCTGACC
>CBINJL010000616.1:0-2361 GCA_966250925.1 uncultured Opitutus sp.
CGCTTCATCTTCAGCTTGCCGCGCAAACGGGCAACGACGTCGTGCGACGTGTGATCAGTGGGCTTATCCACCAGCAGGATGCCCTCGAGTTCCTTTTTAGGTCCCAGCATGACTCAAATCCCTTCGCCCGCGGACACCGCGTCCAGGCGTTCCGTCAGGGCGCTCACCAGGTCGCGGCGAAACGCGGTCACCTCGGCGCCCTTGACGTTCAATCCCGCCGCACAGGCATGGCCGCCACCATTGAATTGGGCGGCCACCAGATCGACGCGATACTTCGGTTCCTTGGCCCGCAAACTGGCCTTTACGCCGTCGGTGCGTTCCTCGATCAGACCGCCGATCTCAACGCCGTCGATGGCGCGCGCATAGTCGACCAGTCCTTCGGTGTCCTCCTGCGTCGTATCGGTTTCGGCAAAAACTCCCGCCGGCAAAGTGCCGACACAGATGCGGCCGTTGGCGTGCATCTCCAGCGAGGCGAGGAACCGTTGCAGCAACTGCATCTTGCCCGCGGGTTCGCGTTCGTAGAGTTCGAAACCCGCCTCGACCGGATCGGCCCCACAGGCCACCAATCGCGAAGCCAGTTCGAATGTGCGGTGCGTGGTGGAGGCAAAACGGAATTGACCGGTATCGGTCAGGATGCCGGCGTAAAGCGCCTTGGCCGTGGCCGCGTCGACCGCCAGATCGAGTTCATAAAACAGCGCAGCCAGAATCTCGCAGGTCGCGGCCGCGGTCGGCGACACACAATTGTGAGTCGCATACCCGCGATTCGAAAGGTGGTGATCGATGTTGCCGAGCACGGTCGGAAAACGTTCCGAGACCCGGCGGCCGGCCCGCTCGCGGTCGGCGCAATCCACCATGATCGCCACCGGGTTCGCGTCGCCCAAGCCGTCCACCGTGACAAACGGTTCGTCACGGGCGAGGTAGATCAAACGACGCGGCACCGCATCGGGATTCACACACATCACGGTGTGGCCGCGGGCGCGCAGCATGCGCGCGAGCGCAACCTGCGAGCCGATGCAGTCACCATCGGGCCGGGCATGGCCGATGATCGCCACCGACCGGTCGCCGATGGCTGCGAGCAGGTCGCGAAAAGATTCGATCAACGCCGGCGAAATCACCGTGCCGTCGATCATGCGCCGCCCTCCGGCTTCTGTCCCTGCTCCGCCTCGCTGCGGCTGCGTTCCTTTTCCTCCCGCGCGATGTCGTCAAGCAGATCCAGCACGCGATTGCCGCGCTGCACCGCCTCGTCGAGCTGGAAGACCCAGTCCGGGGCGTGCTTGATCTTCACCCGCCGGGCCAGCTCGCGCCGCAGTTCGCCGCGTTTGCGCAGGAGCCAGCGAAAGCGTTCGTCCATCGTCGCTTCGTCGCCGAAGACGGAGAAGAAGATCTTTCCGGTCTTCAGGTCGGGCGCGACCTCGACGCCGGCGACGGTGATCGCCACCGCCTCCTGCTTGTATTTGGTATGCAAATACGCGCCCAGCTCACGCTGCACGAGTTCGGCGATGCGGATGGTGCGGTTGGACATGGGAATCTGCGCCGGTGGCGTTGCAGGCGGCCGGAGGAATCAGGAAGAATCTCGCGGCGGCCGCCTCAGAGCGAGGCGCGAACCTTCTGGATCTCGAAGGTTTCGATGACGTCGCCCTTCTCGTAGCCGTTGAAGTCGTCGAGCTTGATACCGCATTCGAGGCCGGCCCGGATCTCGTTGGCATCGTCCTTGAAGCGCTTGAGCGTCTGGACCTTGCCTTCGTGGACGGATTCCTTGCCGCGGCGGAGCCGGGCGGAGGCGTTGCGGTTGATCTTGCCTTCGGTGACGAGACAGCCGGCCACGAAGCCCTTGGCCAGCGGGAAGACCTCGCGGACTTCGGCGGCGCCGAGCTTGACCTCCTTGAGCTCGGGATCGAGCAGGTCGGCCATCATGTCGCGCACCGAGTCGGTGAGTTGGTAAATGATGTTGTAGCTCTCGACCCGCACACCGTGGTGCTTGGCCTGCGCGCTCACGCCGTTTTCCAACTTCGTGTTGAAGGCGAGGATGGTGGCGCCGGCGGCGCTGGCGCGCTGCACGTCGTTCTTGGTTACAAGACCGACTTCATTGGCCACGATTTCGCAGGAGACCTTCTGGCTTTGGATGCCCTCGATCATGCCGCGAACCGCTTCGGCCGAACCATAAACGTCGCTCTTGATCACGAGCTTGAGCACCTTGGCCTGAGTGGCGGCGATGTTGGCGAAGAGCGCCTCAACCGAAACTTCCTTGGGCTCGGCCGCTTTGGTGGAAACGACCTTCTTGAGCCGCTCGGCTTCCTCGTCCGCCATGTCCTCGGCGGTGCGGGCGTTTTTGACCGTCTTGAAGGTCGCTCCGCTGTCCGG
>CBINJL010000617.1:0-2359 GCA_966250925.1 uncultured Opitutus sp.
CACGTTGCCGGAAGGTGCGATCTCAACGGCATTTACGCCGCCAAAATACAGGCCGGTGCCGGCCGGTTCCTGCTCGATCACGGTCCAACCGGCGGCGCGCAAACCCTCCCGGATGGCGATGTCGAGGCCGGTTTCAAACACGATTTCGTCGCGGCCATCGTTGCGCCAAGCGGGATTAAAATGCACCCGCACGTCGCCGATGGCGTCTGCCAGCGGTCGATTCCAGAGCAGTTGATCCAACACCACCTGCAGCATGGCGGTCGGGATGCGCGAGCCACCGGGCAGGCCGATGCCGATCGCGTCGCCGTCCGGACCGAAGATCAGCGTCGGGCAAATCGTGCTGCGCGGCCGCTGGCCGGCGGTGACGGCGTTGGGGTTGTCCGGATCGGTGAAGTTAAAATTGCTCATGCTGTTGTTCATCACGATGCCGGTGCCGGACGCGATGAAGCCGGCGCCGAAGTGCAGGCTGAGCGATTGGGTGGCCGTGACGATGTTGCCGGCGGCGTCCACCACCACGAAATGCGTCGTCGAAGCGTTGGTGTCCTCCAAAGCCGGCACTGCGCCCGCACCACCGGACGCCACCTCGGAGAGCGCGGCGCGTTCGGCGGCGACAAACTCGTCCGCCAGCAAATCCGCAAAACGCGCCCGACCGTCGGGCCGATCCGCGATCTCGGCATAAATCCGCGGCTGCACCCGGCCCCAGGCGCGCGCGATCAGATCAAGATTGTCCACCGATCGCAGCGGCTGGGCCGTATCGAGCAGAGATTCGAGAATTTTGAGCACGGGAAAATACATCGCGGCGCCCGTGCTCGGCGGCGGACTGCTGAGCAACCGATTCCCGGCAAACTCCAGCTCCACCGGCTCGATGACGCGCGCTTGGTAGGCGGCCAGGGCCGCGGCGGAAAAACCGCCCTGCCCCGCTCCGGCGGCGATCAGGCGCTCGGCCAGGCGACCGGTATAGAATGACGCCGGACCCTCCTCCGCCAACAGCGCGAGACTGGCTGCCAGATCAAGATTGCGCAGACGTTCGCCCTCCTCCGGCAGTTTTCCTGCGGGCAAAAAGATTCGCGCCAATTCCGGATCGCCCTGCAGCCGATCCCAGCGCTCGGCAAACAATTCGTGGGTCTTGGGCTCGACGCGAAATCCGCGCTCCGCCAAAGCCTGCGCGGGCGCAACCAGGTCCGCCCAAGCGCGCGTGGCCCAGCGTTCATGCAACGCGGCCAATCCCGCCGGCAATCCCGGCACCGCCACCGCGGTCCAGCCGTAGTAGCGTTGATCGCGCGACCACTTCCGCGCCGCCGCCGCGTCCAAATCGGTCGGCGCGGCGTCCATCGCATCGATCACAAACGTGCGACCGGACGCCTTTTCAAAATACAACAGCATCAGCTTGCCGCCGAGCCCGGAACCGTAGGGTTCGGCCACGCCGAGCGCGAGTGAGACGGCGATGGCGGCGTCGGCCGCATTGCCGCCGGCCCGCAGCACCTCCCCCCCAATCGCCGCCGCCTCGGGGTGCCCCGCCACCACCATCGCCTCGCGACCGGAAAGCGGCGCGACCGTGACGGGAACCGCCGCCGCGGCGCCCAGAGCAACCGCTACGAAGCAGCAGGAAAACAAACGCGGCAGCAGACGCCGAAAATCAAACGGGGAACGGAGCATGGCGGAGTCGAAAATGAGTTGGGTTGAACCAGAGGCTCTTGGTGCCTGAAATTTTACAGCAGGAAACGAAGTCAACGAAGGTCCTGAACTTAACACGAAGCACGCAAAGGTAGCGAAGGAGCCTTATTTCAACTCTTTGCAATCTTCGCGGCCTTGGTGTAATCATCGGTCTTTCTCGGCCCACTGGTATTACTTCGTTAGCTTCGTTTCCTGCTGTAAAACGCCTGTCGCGAGAGAAATTGGTCCGGTTAAAAAACCGTCCGCGCCATCGGGGAACCGACAACGCGGACGGGTAGGCCAGCAAATCGGGAGCGATTCGCCGAAATTTAGAACTTGTGCGAAACCTGCACGAACAGACGTCGGCCCTTGGCGTCGTGGTAGCTGGAATCGTAGCCGTCGGAGGCCGACATGTAGAGCGGCGGCTCTTCGTCGAAGAGGTTGTTCACGCCCACGCGCACGGCCGTGCCGGCAAGCGCAGAACCTTCGGCGAAACGATAGCCGAGCGACACGTTGGTGATCCACTGTTCATCGAGGATCAGCTTGTGCACCACGCCATCGGCATCGGTCGTGTCGTAGGTGGAGCTGTTCTCATAATCGCTGAGGTATTTGGCGCTGACGTTGGCCGACCAACCGCCTTTGCGCCACGAGACCGAGAGGAGGCCCTTGGTGCGCGGGGTGGTGCCCTGCTGCAGCGGGTTGGTGA
>CBINJL010000618.1:0-2357 GCA_966250925.1 uncultured Opitutus sp.
ACCGGTGCCGGATTTCTTTGCCGGTAAACTCACCTTCGAGGACGAAGAGGATCACGAGATTACGATCGTGCCGCTGCGCTATTTTGCCGGCAAGGCTCCGAGCAAGGTCACCGACCGCGATCCGAAACCAAAGGAAGCCAAGGACCTCAAGACGGCCATCGAGAAACTCGACGACGCGTTGATCGAGCGGCAGCTCGAATTCATCCGCGACGAGCGTTTCACCACCAAGCCCGAGATCGCGGCGCGGCGACGCGAGGCGTTGACGGCGTTGCGCCAAACGCATCCTGCCGATCCGCGGCCGTTGATCGAACAGGCCATCGATGGCGCCATCTCCGCCGGCTGGGCCAGCGACATCTGGGGCGAAGGGGAAGCGGACGACAAGACGTCCGCGGAGTCGAAGCCCGCGGAGGACGCGAAGGACTCCGCCTCTGGCGAGCCCGCCGAGGCTGTCGTTGAAAAACAACCGGCACCGACGCGGGAAACGATCGAGGGTTGGTTGCAGGAAGCTGAAACCTTGGCCGACCCGGCACGGGTCAGTCGTTTTTTTGGTGCCAAGCCCGTCGCGGTGCCGGGCGATCTCGAAGCGCGCGATCAGATCGCAGCCGAGGAAAAGAAAATGGAATTCGCGCGCGAGGCGTTGGCCACGATCGAACGTCTGCGTGCGGATCTCGCGCGTGCGGCCGATGACCTTGATGCGGCGTGGAAACATTGGGCCGAGATCGGACGTTGGGAAACGAAGCCGGCTGACGAAACCGAGTTGCTGAAGGCCCGGTTGTATCAGGCCGGTGAGCAGGACGGTCTCTATCTCGAAACGCTCAATGCGCGGCTGGAAGATGAGCCCGGCGACAAGGAACTGCTCGAAGAACGCATCGCGCTGTATCGCAAACTCGGCTGGAACCGTTTCGCCGACGAACAGGAACGCCTGCTGGCGCTGCGCGAACAGCGCCTGAAGACGTTGAAAAAGCTCTGATTCGTTCCCGCGGTAGGAGTGGTTTCCAGGAACGACGGTAGCGCGGGCTGAAGCCCCGCGCTACGGGGCATTGCGCGGATCAATCGACTTTGCGCACGCCTTCCTGGGTGCGCACGATTGGGAGGATTTCGCCGTCGGGACCGTAGTTGAGGTAGTCCACGCAGACCGAGCGTCGATACACGCCGCCGCCGGGGGCCTGCGCGTTGTGATAGACGAAATACCACTGGCCTTTGAATTCGACGATGCCTTGGTGATTCGTTTCGGAAACGGGCAACAATCCGTTGATCACGCCGCGATAGGTCCAGGGACCGGTTACGCTGTCGCTGGTGGCGTATTCGGTTTTCGAAGGATAGCCCGAGCCGGCGTAGGTGAGGTAGTAGATGTCGCCACGTTTGTGGATGAACGGCGCTTCGAAGAAATTCTTCGCCTCGACCGTCTGCACCTCGCCGTCGAGTTCGATCATGTTGTCCTTGAGCTTCACCATGCGGAGTTTGTCCCAGGATCCCCAATACAGGTAGGCGGCGCCGTCGTCGTCGACGAACACGGCGGGGTCGATGTTGAGCACAACTGAGTTCGGGGTCTCGTCCGTGATCAAGGCGTCGCCGATGGCATCGCGATACGGACCGAGCGGATGATCCGCCACCGCGACGCCGATACCGAAGCCTTCGTGCACGCGCACCGATTTGTGGCGCAGCGAAACATACCAGTAGAACTTGCCGTCGCGTTCGGTCACGTGAGCGGCAAAGGCGTCGCTCTGGGCCCAATCGAAGTCATCGACCGAAAGCAGCGGGCCGTGTTTCTGATAATTGACCATGTCGGTGGTCGAAAAGGCATACCAGTCGTGCATCTTGAAGGAGCGGTCGGTCTCGTTCTGAATGTCGTGGCCGGTGTAGATGTAGAGCGTGTCGTCATGCGCCAACGGGGCGGGGTCGGCGGTGAACATGTCCGTGACGATGGGATTGCCCGCGGTGACTGGTTTCTCACTTTGGAACGGACGTGCGGTGGGTGGCAGCGGTTGATCGGCGGAACCGACGCCGACGACCGTGGGCACGATCGGCAGAATGTTGCCGTGCTCGTCGTAGTGCAGGTAGTCGATGCAAACGGAGCGACGAAAGCTGCCGCCGGTGAGCAGGCCGCCGGTGTGATAGATGAAGTAGTCACGGCCCTTGAAGGTGATGACGGCCTGGTGGTTCGTGTTGCTGTTGCCGGCGAGTTCGTTGAACACGCCGCGATATTCCCACGGACCGGTGAGAGACTTCGCCGTCGCGTAGGCGGTGCGTTCAGGAAAACCCCACGCGTAGGTGAGGTAGTAGGTGTCGCCCCGTTTGTGAATGTAGGGCGCCTCGACGAAACGCGGCAGCTCGATCTGCTGAATCTCACCGTCGAG
>CBINJL010000619.1:0-2356 GCA_966250925.1 uncultured Opitutus sp.
CGCCGCCGCAGCGCTGACGCCCGAGCAGGCCGCACAACTCCGCGATCGCTCCCGCTGGACCATCGCCGCCGACCGCATCATCGTGCTGGCGGAAAAATCCGTCATCCTCGGCCTCGCTCCCGAAGCGCGCCGCCACATTTACGCCCCCCTCTCGCGCTCAGCCGATAATCGCGGGCAATGGTCACCGGCGAGCTTTCGCAGTCCCGATGCGGACGCCTGGTTCGCCGACAGCGGTCTCAGCGACCACACGCTCGGGTTGATCAAACCCCTGCTCTACCGCCGCGGCGAATCCTGGCTGTTCTCCGATCTCGAACTCATCGCGTCCGACATCAAAACCCTCCGCCAACGCCAGATCCTGCTCCGCACGCTCGCCCGCACCACCACCCTGATGGTCAATCTCCGTGTGCTGCCTGACACCGACACGCCGGCGATCGCCACCTATTGGTCGCTGGGGCAACGCACCCGCGACATCGAGCCGCTGCTCAAATCCCTGCCGCGCCCCGCCAACGGCTACCCACTTGACCTCATCCATCTACTGCCCCGCTCCGCCCGACGTCTGCTCTACACCTACCCGACCGCGACGGCCGACAGTGCCGCGGGCCAACGCGACTGCCATTGGACGGCATTAAATTTCAACGTCGACGAATTCGACGAAAGTTTCCGCCAGATCAACGCCGTCCGCGACGCCTACCAAACCCGTTACCAGCCAGTGACCGATGCGCCCCGACTGGGTGACATCTTCCTCTTCGTCACTCCCGACGGCACCGTGCTGCACGCCTGCGTGCACCTCGCCGGCGATCTGGTCTTCACCAAGAACGGCGGTTGGACGGCGGCTCCGTGGATTATCATGCACCTGCCCGACGTGCTCGCGCTTTATCCGACCGACGAGGAAATCGACATCCAGCAACTGCGGAAAAAGTAGTCACGACGCGGGCCCGCTCGAATTCGAGAACGAGAACGATTACGATTACGAGAATGAGAACGATTGGCCCAACGCAGGGTCGTCGCTCGCCGACGACCGCAGCGGTGGAGATGGGGCGCCTGGTGGCGTCGGAGAAAGATTAAGATAAAGAAGAAAGAGAAAGAACGTATCCGAAATCTCACTACTGTTTTTCTTTGCGCGCTTTGCGTTCCTCTGCGCGCTTTGCGTTAAATATCAACTCGCCACCTAGGTTCAACGCGCCACCGAGTCCCGCACACGCCTTCGTGTTAAGGAGAATCGCTATCGTTCAACTCAGGCTGACGGGATCGACGTCGAGCACCTGGATCACATCGTCGGGCCAGGCGAATTCCTGCCGCAACGCATTCAGATCCGCGATCACCCGGGTGACGCCGTGCACAAAATACCAGACCTGGAAACGATAGTGATCCTTCACCTTTTCAATCGGTGACGGTGACGGTCCGCGCACTTCCAACCGGTCCCCCATCGCCTCCTCGACTTTGCGCGCCCACTGTTCCGCGAAGAATTGCAACTTCTCCGGATTCGGCCCGCGAAAAGCGTGATGGATGAGATGCCGATACGGCGGATAACCGAAGTCCTTGCGCAGCTTTAGTTCACCGCCGGCAAAGCCATCAAAATCCGCCTGCCGCGAGAATTGAATCGCGTCGGCTTGCGGCGTAAATGTCTGCACCACCACCACCCCGGCGCGGTCACCGCGGCCCGCCCGCCCCGCCACCTGGACGAGCAATTGAAACGTGCGTTCGGTCGCACGGAAATCCGGCATGTGCATCGAGATGTCAGCATCGACCAGCCCGACCAGCGTGACATTGGGAAAATCGAGCCCCTTCGCGATCATCTGCGTGCCGACGAGCACGTCGATCTTGCCGGCGCGAAACTCCGACAACACCTGCCGGAAACGATTTTTCTGCGACATGGTGTCGGCATCCATCCGCGCGATCCGCGCCCGCGGCAGCACGCGTTGCACGGCCTCCTCGACCCGTTGCGTGCCGGTGCCGCGCCAACGGATTTCCGGCGAACCGCACGACGGACACCGCGCCGGCGCGCCGCGTTCATGGCCGCAGAGATGGCAACGCAGCATCTCGTCGCTGCGATGATAGGTCATTGAAATGCTGCAATGCGGACACTCCTCCACGTGACCGCAGCCACGGCACAGCATCGAAGACGAGTAACCGCGCCGATTGAGAAACAGAATCGTCTGTTCGCGTTTTTCGAAACGGTCCTGCATCTCGCGCACCAGTTTTTGTGAAAGCGTGGTGAGCCCGCGCGAACGCATGATCTCGATGCGCATGTCGACGATGTCGATGAAGGGCAGTTGCCGGTCGTCGATGCGCTGCGTCATGTGCAGGTGCCCGTAGCGACCGGCCTGCGCGTTGGCGTAGCTTTCCAGCGACGGCG
>CBINJL010000620.1:0-2353 GCA_966250925.1 uncultured Opitutus sp.
ATCAGGGAGCTGAGTGGCAGGCGCAACTTTGCGCTTGCGGGACGGCCGGGGAACGGGTTGTTCTGACCGTTCACTCACTTTTCAGCCATGCAAGAACAAGTCATCATCGAATGCACCGAGGCCCGTAAGGAGGGGAAATACGCCTCCAAATACCTCACGACGCGCAACAAGAAGACGGTCACGGAGCGTATCGAGAAGAAGAAGTATAATCCCGCCCTGCGCCGCCACACGGTGCATCGCGAGATCAAATAATCTCAGCGCGATCCGTCGCCCGCCGATTTTCAGAACCGGAGTTCCCTCGTGGAATTCCGGTTTTTTTATGCCTTGAGCTCGTTGCTACGTTTTGAGGGGGCAGCCTGCGAAGATGGCCTGATTTCCCTCCAACGTCTTTGACTGTCTTTGCGCCGCGCGCGCAACCCACTGACTGGGTGCTCCCTATTACACTTTTTCCGCGGTGTCTGGAACCGGCGGACGTGCGGGGCGACGAGCGGAGCGCCAGCCTTCACGGTGTTTGCGAATCCAGTCGAGCAGGGCGCGTTCGAAGCCGATGTCATAGCCAAGTCGTTCAGACTCCAGCCACTTGTGTCGCAGGATTTCCTCCCGCTCGGCCAGAAACTCCTGGTAGAGGGAAGACTGTTTCACGAACTCCCGCGATTCCGGGGAATCTGGCGCTGGCGAATGGTGTGACATGGATACCACGATGGACATTGGACTGCGTTGGGCGGTGTGGACTGAACCGCGGGGCGCACTCCCAACCGACCGAAAATTTCGGTGGATGGCAGGGCTGGTCCATTGGGGTATAACCGTCAAGATTCCGCTGTTCGGACGATCCGCAACGCGGCGACGGAATGGGCCGGGATCAATTATCTCAGTTTGCTGGTTCGGATAGTTGTGAGCGCCTCCTGCGTCCCTACGGACGCGGTTTGTGCACACCGCAGTGTGATAAGTCGCAAGGCACGGTAGGCGCCGCCGGGCCGGTGTCAACGCCGTCTAGTGAGCCGGCCTTATCCGAGGAGCGTTATTGCCGGGTTCTGGACCGAGGAAAAGCCCCCGGTCCGTTCCTGCTCGAATTATTCCTCAGCCGTGGCGGGCGCCTTTTCGGCCAGTCGTTGCTGCACGGTGCGGCCGATCTGGGCAAAAACCTGGGCCGCGTCGCTTTCCGGAGCGGTTGTCACGATGGGCTGGCCGATGTCGCCCCCGGCGCGGATTTCCGGCACGAGCGGGACCTGGCCGAGCAGCGAGGTGCCGAGTTGATCGGCGGTCTGCTCGCCGCCGCCTTCGCCGAAAAGATGATGTTTCTGGCCGGTCGGATCGACGAAGTAACTCATGTTTTCGGCCACGCCGAGCAGGGGCACGTTGACCTTTTGGAACATGAGCCCGCCCTTGCGCGCCACGTTGGTGGCGGCGGGCTGAGGGGTGGTGACGAGCACGGCGCCGTCGAGCGGGATGGTCTGGACGAGCGAAAGCTGGGCGTCACCAGTGCCGGGCGGCAGGTCGACGAGGAGGATATCGAGCTCGCCCCACTTCACGTTTTGGACGAACTGCTGGACGGTTTTCATGATCATCGGACCGCGCCAGACAACGGGCGTGTTGTCGTCGATCAGAAAGCCCATGCTCATGACCTTCACGCCGTGGGCTTCCATGGGGATGAGAAAATCGCCTTCGATCTGCGGCCGCCCGGACAAGCCGATCATCAGCGGCACGCTCGGGCCGTAGATATCGCAGTCCATCAGGCCGACGCGACCCGGCCGGCCGGCATCAGCGAGGGATTTGGCCAGGGCGCAGGCGAGATTGACCGAAAACGTGCTCTTGCCCACGCCGCCTTTGCCCGAGGCGATGGCGACGGCGTGCTTGATGCGGGCATGCGGTGACGGCGCGGCATTGCCGCCGAGATTGCCGCCGCCGGCCGGCCGCGCCTTGGGGGCGGAGACGGCGACGTCGATGATGGTCTCCTTGACCGCAGGTAACGCTTTCAAACAGGCCTCGACCTCGCGTTTGAGCTGCAGCGGCGTCTTCGGATCGTTGGTGGTGAGCGCCAGTGAAATTTTGGCGGTGCCGTCGACGAAGGCGGCTGAGCGCACGATGCCGAATGAAACGATGTCGCGGCTGAAGCCGGGATATTTGACCTGTTTGAGTTGTTCCTTGAGAGCGTCGGGAGTCACGGAAATGAAAGAAAAGGGAACGAAGTCGGACCGAAAGAGGTTTAACGTTGTTGAGTTGCCGCACCCTGTAAATACGAATGGCCGGATTCCCCGGACCTCCCTTTGCCATGCGACGTTTTTCTATCCTTTTTTCCCTGCTGCTTGCCGCCGCCACCATCACGCCGTTTTTTGCGCAGCGCGCGACCGATCTC
>CBINJL010000621.1:0-2350 GCA_966250925.1 uncultured Opitutus sp.
GTTGCACAGATAGCCGCTCGTGTGTCGGTGACGGCGATGATGGTCACCGATCGGCTTACCTTGATGCGCTTGCCGGAGGAAGCTCGCAAGGCTGTTGACAGCGGAGACTTAGCGGCGTCGACGGGTGTATTGATTGGGCGGATACCGTCCGACGCTGACCGGCTGGAGGCCTTCGATAAGGTCATGCAGGGCGACAAGTTCAGCGTTGGGCCGATGAGCTACGATGCGGTGAAGGTGATGATCCAGACCACGTATGTGCGGACACTGCGCAAAGCCCCGTTTGATCTGGCCGATCCTTACGTGATTGCCGATGTCGTTGCCTGCTTGGCGTGCCCCCACTACTCGGGCGGCAACCAACCGACCTGTTCTTCTCCGGCTTGTTTCAAGCGCAAGGCGGCGGCGGCGTTTCAGCGCCGGGCGGAAAAGCGACTGGCGGAAACGGGGGGGCGCATCGCGGATGCGGAGGAGAGTGAGCGTATTTTTCCGGTGGCCGCTGCGTCGACTTCGCCGGACTATCGGACGGGTTTGATCGATGTGGCGGAGCATCCCGATCCGCGGTTAATCAAGCCGGAGGTGGAGCGCGTGGCGTCGTGGCGCATGTTGATCGAGAGTGCAGAGGAAGAGACGGGGGCGAGAATCGGTCGGGTGTATGCCCCGGATCGCGGCGGGCACTTGCGGGAATTGGTCGATTTGAATGAGGCGCGGGCGTTGGTCGAAAAGGCGGGCGAACCGATCTTCGTCGGCAGCAAGCCGGCGCCGTTGGATGCGGCGGCTAAAAAGCAGGCAGCGGAGCGGGAAAAGGAGGAGCGTGAGCAACGTGAAGCGGAGTCGTTGGCGGCGCTCGATGCGCTGCATGCGGCGCTCTTGCGGCGGAGCGTGGGTGCGATCGATGTTTGGCGCGGGCTGTTGCTGGCCTCGATCGCGCATGCCGGCGCGGATGGCTGCGCGCTGCTCTGCAAGTGGGCCAATCTGCCGTTGGCGGATGATCGCTCGAAATTCCAGGCGGTGGAGTCGTGGGCCTGTGGGATGGTGGCGCATGAGCAGGCGGCGCTGGTGCCACTGCTGTTGATCGCGGCCAATCTGCGTATCAGTGGCGTCAATACACGCGATGCCAAGGAGCTGGCGGCGTGCCTGGATGTCGATCTGAACGCCGTGGTGAATGATGTGAAGCGGGCGCGCAGCGCGAGCAAGGCCGCTGCGAAGGCCAAGAAGAAAGAAAAGGTGAGGCGCGTGCGGTCGGCCGCGGCGTGACCCCGCCAAGATTATGTCTCTTTGAATCGGCCTCATTGGTGAGGCCGCTGTCTTGATAGTGCCGCAAACCGCATGAGCACCCCGAACCCTCCTGTCTCCCTCGATGAGCGCATCCGCCGTTATCTGGCGAAGATGCCGCCTGCGCTCAGTGGCGCGGGTGGTCACCAGGCAACGTTTGAAGTGGCCCGGGTATTGATCTGGGGGTTCGGGCTGCAGCCGGGCGAGGCCCTGCCGTTCATGGAGGAATACAACGCGCGCTGCGAGCCGCCGTGGTCGCGCAGTCAGCTCGAGCATAAGCTGCATAGTCGTTTCGGGCCGGGGCGGCTGAATCAGGTTTTTGGATACTTGCGGGATGCCCGCGAGGCGCCGGTGCAGGCGCGTGCGGCGCGGCCGACATTCCAGGCGGCCCGAGTGGAAAGCCCAACGGTGGAGTTCGACGCCGAAAAGCTGCGCAAGGTGGCGGCTCCCTGGCGGGATGCGGTCGATCTGCGTTGGCTTGCCAATCGCTCGGTCGTCGATCCGGCGCAGGTGTCGTCGGGCGATTTTTTGCGCGGGCTATATGGCCCCGAGGAAAAGGTGCTCGTCTTCACGAGTGAATTTGACCGGGCGGGAATCCTCTGGCCTGGCAAGCACCTGCCGAAGGGTGGGCCCTGTGGGGTGTGGTATCTCCCGCAGCCTGTCGATGGGCAATGGAAGGCCAACCCGGACGGCCGGCCGAACGCGCGCGGCGAAGCGCCGATGAGTCGTCGGACGTGGCGCAACGTGACCGCATTTCGCTACCTCGTGATCGAGAGCGACGAGGCGGACACACGTGACTGGCTCGGCATGATCGTGCAGGTGCCGTTGCGGATCGAGGCCTTGTATACGAGCGGTGGGAGAAGCGTGCACGCGCTGGTGAGGGTGGACTGCCGCACCAAGGGCGAGTGGGATGAATACAAGGCGCGGCTGGGGCCGTTTTTGACGGGGGCGCGAATCCTGGGGGCGGATCGCGGCACGTGGTCGGCGGTGCGACTCTCGCGTCTGCCTGGGGCGTATCGGCAAGGGAAAATGGTGCCGGAAGTCGATGCGGCCGGCGAGCCGGTGAAGGATGAGAAGGGCC
>CBINJL010000622.1:0-2343 GCA_966250925.1 uncultured Opitutus sp.
ACGGCATGGTGACGCTGCTGGTGCTGATCACCTCGCTGCTGCTGGCGGGATTCATGGCTTTTGTGCTGCGGCGCAATCTCGTGAGGCCGGTGATCGAACTGGCGGCCACGGCCGATGCCATCGCCCATGCCCAGGATTATTCGCTGCGCGCGCGGGTGACCTCGACCGACGACATCGGCCGGCTGACCTCGGCCTTCAACGCCATGATCGCGCGCACCGAATCGGCCGTGGTGGCGTTGCGCGAAAGCGAGCAGCGATTCCGCGTCATGGCCGACGGCGCGCCGATTCTGATCTGGATCTCCGACGAGAAGGGCGGTTGCTCCTGGTTCAACCAGCGCTGGCTCGATTTTGTGCGCCAGTCGATGGAAACGGAAATCGGCAATGGCTGGACGCGCCACGTGCATCCCGAGTTTCGCCATGAACGTGTGGCGGGATTTCAGAAAGCGGTGCGCGACCGGCGCCCGCTCGAAACGGAATACCGCCTGCGTCGCCACGACGGTGAATACCGTTGGATGCACGTCACCGCGGTGCCGCGTTACACGCCGACGGGAGACTACGCCGGCCATGTTGGAGTCTGTGTTGATGTGACCGACCGGCGCGACGCCGAACAGGAAGTCGCCAAGGCCCGCGACCAGGCGCTGGCCGCATCGAAAGCCAAGGACGAGTTTCTGGCCGCGCTTTCGCATGAACTGCGCACGCCGCTCAATCCCGTGCTGCTGATTGCGAGTGAAGGTGCCGGAGACGAAAGCCTGCCGGCCGCAGTGCGTGAAGATTTCGATCTCATTGCGCGCAACGTTGGCCTGGAGGCGCGGTTGATCGACGACCTGCTCGACCTCACTCGCATCACGCGGGGCAAACTCAAGCTCGAACGTCGGCCCATGGATGCGCATGTGACTCTGCGCGACGCGATCACGACGGTGCGGCCTGACATCGAGACCAAGGGCATCCGCCTGCGCACCGATCTTGCCGCCGAACGGCACACAATCGAAGGCGACGAAGTGCGCGTGCAGCAGGTGTTTTGGAACGTGATCAAGAACGCGGTGAAGTTCACTCCGCCCAACGGTGAGATCGCCATCGCGACCCGTTGGAACGAAGACACCGACCGGCTGGTGGTGACGGTGACCGACAGCGGCATCGGCATGTCGCCGCCGGAAATCGCGCGCGTATTCGAAGCGTTTGTGCAGGGCGACCACGTGGACGTGTCGAGTGGACATCGTTTCGGTGGACTCGGACTCGGTCTGGCCATCTCGCGCACGCTGGCCGAACTGCACGGCGGCACGATTCGCGCATCCAGCGCGGGACGCGATCAAGGGTCCACCTTTGTGATCGAGCTGCCGGTCAGTGCGGTGGAATTGTTACCCGATTCCCGGCGGGAATCGGACCGGACGGCCTCCACAAAACCCGTCACGTCGGACACGGCTCCGGCTACGACGGGAGGCGCGCGCATCCTGCTGGTGGAGGATCACCGTCCCACTCGTATCGCGATGGCCCGGCTGCTGCGTCGGCGCGGACTCGCGGTCGACATGGCGGGGTCGTTGACCGAGGCGCGCAAACTCGCCGACGGTGACACGACCTATGCGCTGCTTATTTCCGATATCGGCCTGCCGGATGGCGGCGGGCACGAACTCATGGCGGAATTGCGGGCGCGCCGCCCGGGATTGATCGGCGTGGCCCTGAGCGGCTACGGGATGGAGGACGACATCGCGAAATCCGAGGCAGTGGGGTTTTCCGAACACCTCACCAAGCCGGTCGACACGCGCCTGCTTGATCAGATTCTCGATCGTTACCTGATCACAGGACGGGATGGCGACGGCACGGCGGAGGCGTGATGCGAACCGTCTCAACAAAAACAGATTTCACCCCAAGGCCGCACAGTGCGCAAAGTGCACGCGTCGTGACTTCGCGCCCGTTGCGTTCCGGGATGTGAAAACCAGAAGCCGAGGCTGACCCAATAGCGCTGCGGCCGGGCCGGGTATTGCAACCAAGTCGGTTCAGCGGCCGGTGGCGGCGAGGGCGTTGGCGGTGTTGAGGTGTTCGACGCCGGTGTATTTTTCCGACTGCTCGTCGGCGTGATAGCTGGAGCGCACCATGGCGCCGCTTTCGACCACGCCGAAACCGAGCTTGAGACCGTAGTCCTTCCAGTGGGCGAATTCGTCGGGATGCACCCAGCGGTCGATTTTCCAATGGCGCGGGGTGGGCTGCAGATACTGGCCGATGGTCAGGATATCGATGCGGTCGGTGACGAGATCCTGCATGGTCTTTTCAATCTCTTCGCGGCGCTCGCCGAGGCCGAGCATGATGCCGGTCTTGGTCGTGAAGCCGCGGGATTTGGCGTGGCGCAGC
>CBINJL010000623.1:0-2341 GCA_966250925.1 uncultured Opitutus sp.
AAGTCGCCACCAACATGGTTGATCGCGGTTACTACACCACCGTCAGCTATGACGACGTGTATCCGAGTGCGCACTTCACCTACAACGTCACCGACGACTTCATCCTGCGGTTCTCCTACGCGAAGACCCTCGGTCGGCCGGACTACAGCAACATCCTGCCGCTCGCCCGCATCAACTACGACGACGATGTCGCCAACGACGGCTCCAACATCGATCCGGAAACCGTCATCGTGAACAACGTCGGCCTGCTCCCGTGGACCGGCGACGGCTTCGACCTCTCCGCCCAATACTACTTCAACCAGGGCGGCTGGATCTCGGCCGGCGTCTTCCAGAAGAACCTCGAAAACTTCTGGGGCTCCGACAACCGCACCGTCACCCAGGAAGACATTGATACGCTCGGCCTGCCGCAGGACACCCTCGGCTTCGAGTATCGTTCGCGCAAAAACATCGGCGATGCCAAGATCCAGGGCGTCGAGTTCGACTTCAACCAGCGTCTCCACGTCCTCGGCGAATGGGGCAAGGCCTTCACCGTCTTCGCCAACGCCACCGCGCTTGATCTCGAAGGCCCGAACGAAGCCGACTTCGCCAAGTTCATCGAGAAGACCGGCAATGTCGGCATCGATTTCAGCCTCAAGCCGATGAAGATCTCGCTCAAGGCCAACTATCGCGGCGAACAGCGCCTCGGTCTTCAAACCGACAACAACTGGTATGGCTCGGCCAACGGCTTCCGCGAATACTTCGCGCCGCGCACGTTCATCGATGCCAACTTCGAATACACGTTCAACAAGCACTACACGTTCTTCGCGAACGCCCGCAACATCACCAACAAGGATCAGGTCCTGCGTCGTTACAACGTGGATACGCCTGATTACGCCAAGACCTACCGCACCGAAAATTTCGGGGTGCAGATCGCCATCGGCGTGAAGGGTTCGTTCTGATCCGGTTGAAAAACTAAACCTTCCTCGCAGCAGTGCCGGGAGGGGCGGTTGCCATCGTGCCGTCCGTCCCTCCCGGCTTTTTTTTCCAAAACATGCAACACTACCACGACGTCCACCCGGCTGATTTCGATCGCCTGACTTCGGACGAATTGCGCGGTCGATTTCTGCTGCGGTCGCTCTTCCGCGCCGGCACGCAGCGTCTGAATTACTGGGATGTCGACCGCACCGTCATCGGCGGCATCGTGCCCACTGCGGATTCCATCACGCTGGAAACTCCGCCCAATCTTGCCGCCGGCAGCTTCTGCGAACGTCGCGAGCTCGGGATCATCAATCTCGGTCAGGCTGGCACCGTGCAGGTTGGCTCCGAAAGTTTCGAGCTCGGCCCGCAGGACGGTCTCTATCTCGGTCGCGGCTCCGCCACGCCGGTCTTCGCTTCGGCCGATCCGGCCAAGCCCGCCCAATTTTACCTGCTCAGTTATCCGGCCCACACGGCCTATCCGACCCGCATGCTGCGCTTCGCCGATATCGCCGGCGCCAGTTTCGGCAGCCCCGATACCGCCAACGAGCGGACCATCTACAAATACTTCGCCCCCGGTCTGGTGCAGACATGCCAGCTCGTGATGGGCCTCACCATCATCGCCCGCGGCAGTGTCTGGAACACCATGCCACCGCACACCCATCTGCGCCGTTCCGAGGTGTATTGCTACTGCCGCCTCGCGCCCGATGCGGTCGTGATGCACTTCATGGGGCCGCCCACCGCCACCCGCAATCTCGTCATGCGCGACGGCGACGCGGTGATCTCGCCGTCGTGGTCCATCCACTCCGGCGCCGGCACCGGCGCCTACGCCTTCGTCTGGGGCATGGGCGGCGAAAATCAGGAATTCAGCGACATGGACGGCGTGGCCATGAGCGACCTCGCCTGAGTCGCGGGTCCGCCTTTCTCATTTCTTCTCAAAAATCATGACCGACGGATTGCAGCGCTTCAGCCTTCAAAACGAAATCGCGGTCGTGACCGGTGCCTCCCGCGGCATCGGCGCGGCCCTCGCCATCGGCCTCGCCGAGGCCGGAGCCGATGTGGCCCTCGTGGCCCGCGGCGATTGCAGCGAAGCTGTTGCCGCGATCGAAGCCGCCGGCCGTCGCGCTTTGATCGTGCCGGCCGATCTCGGTCAACCCGGCGCCGGTGCCGAAGCGCTTGCCACCGTCGCCCGTGAGCTCGGCCGGGCCACTGTGTTGATCAACAACGCCGGCATCATCCGGCGCGCCGATTTTCCCGAGTTCAGTCGCGATGACTGGAACGATGTCATGGCCGTCAACCTCGACGCCGTGTTTGAACTCAGCCAGGTCTTCGCCCGCGACTGCATTGCGGCGGGGCAGGGCGGTCGCATCATCAACATCGCCTCGAT
>CBINJL010000624.1:0-2335 GCA_966250925.1 uncultured Opitutus sp.
CCGGCCACATGATCTCCCGCAGCGGCGCGCCCAGCAGCGGATCGAGCACGGCGGCACAACGATCCAGGGCCGCGGCAAACGCCGGAAAACGCGCCGCCAGTTCACGGCCCATGCCGGCCCGCTGCGCGCCTTGCCCGGAGACCAGAAACGCGAGGCGCAATGAAACTTCGTCGAGGGCCGGCGCGACGGTTTCGCCGCTCTCCTGCCAACGTCGCAGTTCCGCGATCAATCCGGCGCGATCCACCGCCACAAAGGCCTTGCGCAAACCGAACCGGGCCCGACCGACGCGGGCGGTGTGACAGATGTCCGCTGCATCGATATCCGGCCGCGTCTCCAGCAGATTCGAGTAACGCCGCACCAACTCGCGCAGCGCCGCGTCATTGCGCGCCGAAAGCAGCAGCAGGAGCGGTGTCTTCGATTCATTGAAATCGGTCGCGGTCCGCGCGGGAGATTCTTCGAGGATCGCGTGCACGTTACTGCCACCGATGCCGAGCGAGTTGACACCGGCGCGACGCGGCATGCCGTCGGTTTGCCACGGCAGGGTGCGGTTGCTGACAAAAAACGGGGACGCTTCGAAATCGATCTGCGGGTTCGGCGACTCGTAATGCAGCGTCGCCGGAATGCTGGCGTGTTTGATCGCCAACGCGGTCTTGATCACGCCGGCAATGCCCGACGCGATCTGCATGTGGCCGATGTTGGTTTTCACCGAGCCGACCGCGCAGAACTGACGGCGGTCCGTGTGCTCGCGAAAGGCCCGCGTGAGCGCGTCGATTTCGATCGGATCGCCCAGCGGCGTGCCGGTGCCGTGGCCTTCGACATAGGTGATCGTCTCGGCGTGGATGCCCGCCCGGGCAATGGCATCGCGCATCACGCGGTATTCGCCGTCGGCGCTCGGCGCGGTGTAGCCGACCTTGTCGCCCCCGTCGTTGTTGGTGGCTGAGCCGCGCACGACCGCATAAATTTCGTCGCCATCCGCAATGGCGTCCTCGACGCGCTTGAGCAGCACCACGCCGGAACCGTTGCCAAAAATCGTGCCCTCCGCCTTGGCGTCGTAGGCGCGGCAATGTCCGTCCGGCGAGTTCAGCATGCCGGGCGAATACTGGTGTCCGGCGTATTGCGGCAGCTTGATCGAAACGCCGCCCGCCAGCGCCATGTCGCATTCGCCGTCGACGAGCGCGCGGCAGGCCTGATGCACCGCCAAGAGCGTGCTGGAACAGGCCGACTGCAGGTTCACCACCGGCCCGCGCAGATTGAGTTTAAAGGCCACCCGCGTCGTGAGGTAGTCCTTGTCATTGGTGATCATGACATTGAACCCGCCCATCGAATCGACCGTGAGCATGCGGCCGCCGGTTTCCTCGGCGAGAAACGCCGGATCGGCCAGAAGGTTGTTGGCCAGATAGGTGTTCAGGCCCGCCGCCGCGTAGAGCCCGACGATCTTCGGGGTGGTCAGCGGATCGTAACCGGCGTCTTCGAACGCCTCCCAACAGCTTTCGAGAAAGAGGCGCTGCTGCGGGTCGATGAGACTGGCCTCCTTGGCAGAGTATTTGAAGAACTCGGCGTCGAAGTCCTCCACCCCGTCGAGCACCGGCGCGGCCTTAACGAAGGAGGGATCGCGGACCAGTGCCGGATCGACGCCCGCCGCCAACGCATCGTCTTCGGTGAAGAAACGGATCGTCTCGCGTCCTGCGGCGAGGTTTTCCCAGAACGCCGCCGGACCGTCGGCTCCCGGAAAACGGCAGCCAATGCCGATGATCGCAATGCCCTGCGAATCGCGCGGAGCCACGGTCGTGCGAGCGGTTGTTTGGGTGTCGCGCCCGCTTTCCTCACCGGCTCGAAACTCCGCCGCGAAGTGCTCCGAGAGGGCGCCCACCGTCGGGTGATTGAACAACTCCGCCACCGTGACATCGCGACCGATCAACGTCTGCAACTCACGCTGCACCTGCACCACCAGCAGCGAATGGCCGCCGAGTTCGAAAAACGTTTCGTCGAGCCCCACTTTTTCGAGTCCGAGCAATTCCGCCCAGATCGCCGCGATGCCGCGTTGCAAGGCGCGACGATCGAGCCGGCGTTCTGTATTCGACATGGCACTACGCGCGGATTTGCGCCGTTCGCCGGCGGGCCGGAGCACGATGGCCGCGGCAAAATCACCACGCTCAAATGACGCTTTCAGCGCCGGGCGTTTGATCTTGCCGATCTCGGTCTGCTGTTGTAGGTCGATGTCAAACGTGTCGAGGTCTTCCCCGAGAACACCCGGAATATTCCGATGGGTCCGGTCGTAGTACATTTGTAGGATGAGCGCGGATCCCTGTGGCCCGCGAATCACTTCGATTCGCGA
>CBINJL010000625.1:0-2329 GCA_966250925.1 uncultured Opitutus sp.
TGCCGTTGATCGTGAAGTCGACGGTCTTCACATCGAGTAGGACGGCGGCAATCGTGCCGGCGGCGATCACGGTCGGCCAGCGCAGGGTCTTGGCGGCATGCCAGAAGAACACCAGTCCGCCGCCGAGTGCGAACATGCTGATGAAACGAAACAGCCAGAGCGCGGCGAAATCGAAACGGTTGCCGGTGAGCAGACTGGTCAGCGCCGGCAGCAGCACCCCGAGCGGCGACGTGAACGTGTGCAGGCGTTCGCCGGGCGTGAAGACGAGGCCGTTGCCGGTGGCGAGGTTTTTGCTGGCGCGAAACGTGATCCAGAAATCCTCCCAGGCGTGACGCGTGATGAGGGCGAAACCGGTGCAGATGACGACCGTGGCGAGGAGAATCCAGCGGGTGGAGGCTTGGCTGAAAAGTCGGACAAGCATCAGGTTAACCGGCGAGAAGGGCGGGGAGTTTCATGGACAAAGGGGCGATCAAAGGCGGCGGCGACAGCGGCGCAAAGGAATTACCGGGAGCGTGTGGGCGGGACATCACAGCGACTCGGCGCTGAACTCGGGCAACGTCCAACAGGTCCAGTCCTTCGTGGCCGTGGTGCTGGTGAGCGTTTGCAGAATCAATTCCTCGTCACCGTCGATGCCGCCCGGCATGCCGCCGACAAAGGTTTGCAATCCGCGGTGATCGGGCACGGAGGCCGGAAACAACGCGATTTTGAAAAACCGACCGCTGGTTTCAGGATGCTTCAACACGAGGGAAAACTCCGCTCCGTCCGTGACCGTGTCGCCGGTGTAAGCCGCCGGCGGAAACCCGAACCGAATCCGCACTGCCTTGGTCCCGGCCGGCACCCGAAAACGCATGATGCCCGGCGCATGCACGAGATACACCGGCAAGCCGTCGAGATGCTGACTGGGCGCCGGCAGACGGGCGACCGACTCGGGATCGGTCAGGTCGAACAGCTCGTGGTCCGGCCGCGTCCGGCGATAGAGGGTGAAAATCGCGTCGTGGAGCGCGTAGGGCCGACCATAGATCGCCGGTAGTGCCCGGATCTCGTCGGCCCGGTCGAAGACCTTTTCGACCACGTAACCGTTGCGCAGCAGGGCGTCGTGATAACGCGCCTGTTCCCACGGTCGCATGACGACCCAGTTAGGCGACAGATAATCAACCAGGCTGGCCCAGTCGGGGCCGAGAGCCGCGACCACGCGGGTGACCGCGAGCGAAGACAGTCCGGGAAAGTCCAACGTGCGCAGTCCGGAAAAATATCCGATGTAACCCAGCGGCTCCATGAACACCGTGTCGCCGGGCGCGGCGTGGTCACGCAGCCAGAATCCGAGTTCGCGCCGCACGCCGTTGGCGGAGTAATGCTGTTCCACCGCCATCTGGCGACCGACCTGAACGGTGAGCCAGACTTCGGCGGCGAGAAAAACCGCCGCCAGCGCGGCCACGGCTCGATACCGGAAACTTGTTTTGGCGACCGCCTGGGCCGCGGGCGAACCCAACCCCACCGCGAGCACGCCGCCGAGCGCAAACCAGCCAAAGACCAGTGGCCCGGGTTGATACCAGGGAAACGCGAAAAACGGCACCGTGCTCAGGTAGACGTGCAACCCCAGGAAGGTGAACGATGCCGCCCGGGCCGGTCCCGGCAGCCGCGGCCAGAGCCACAGCAACCCAGTGGCCACGGCCAGCCAACGGCCGACGATCACCACGGATTGCGGCCAGCCGCCGATCTGCACGTAGGCCGGCAGCAGCGCGCCTTCGAATGAGGATTGGCCGCGGGCAATTGTCGCGGGAAGATTCAGCAGGCGTGTGAACGTCGAAACGCTTTCGCTCACGCCACCTTTGGCCGCGATGGTGTGCGGGATAGGCGTGCCGTAGTAGCTCCAGGCGAAAAGAAACCACGGCAGGTAGAGGAGGGTGCAAATGCCAGCGGCGAGGAGGACGATCTTAATCCAGGCCATGCGCCCGCGTCCGGCCTCGCGCGGCCGCCCGAAAAGACCGGCTGAAAGTGTGAGCAGCGCGATAACGATAAAGGCGTCGGGGCGGGTCCACATCAGCGCTGCCCAAGCGAATCCGAGGTGTTGCGCGCGTCGCGTTTCGGCCACGAATGCGGCCCAGAGTGCGTAGCCGATGGCGGCAATGTAGAGCCCGGTTTCCATGCCGTTGATGGAAAAATCGATGCTCTTCGCATCCAGTGCGGTGGCGACGGCGACAAACGCGGCCGCGCCGACGGGCCAGGCGAGGGCGCGCGCGGTGCGCCACAGCAAAACGACACCGGTGCCGAGTGCGGCGATGCTGAGGAGGCGAAACAGCCACAACGCGGCGGCGTCGGATTGGTTGCC
>CBINJL010000626.1:0-2323 GCA_966250925.1 uncultured Opitutus sp.
AACGATCGCCCGGAATGAATTCCGGCGTGAGCGGTTCGTTGCGCGCGTGGCAATACGCACAGGTCTGCTCGGCACGCTGGCGATCACGAAACCACGATACCTGCAACGCCTCGCCGCGCGCGGCCTTTTCCGCGTGATCGGACGCGGTCGGTCCGTGACATTGAATGCAGCCGACGCCCTGCTCGACCCAGGTCGAATGATAACGGTCGGTCGCCGCGTCATAGTTTTTCTCATACCCGGTCATGTGGCAGTGCGCGCACATCGAATTCCAATTCATCCCGCGCCCCGTCCAATGCCCCCATTCGCCGGCCCGCCGATCATCGGCGGTCCCAAACGCGTTGAACCATTCGCCGGTCTCGGGATGCCACGACAGGTCGACGGCCTGCAGCCGGCCGGGCTCGGTTTCCACCAACATCTGGCGCGTGGGATGATAACCCAGCACCGCCTTCACCGGATAAACCTGCTCCGTTTCGCCGTCGGCTCCGACCGCCCGCATCTCCGGTCCGGCGTCGCCGGATGCGACTTCAAAACGAGCGGTGCCGTCCGACTCCAGACGATGCGGCGAAAACGCGCCGCTCAGATCGGCATCCGCCAGCTCCTGATTTGCCAGCGCGTGGTCGGTGCCTTTCCACGCCGCAAAAATATCGGCATGGCAGGCGGCGCAGTATTGCGAGGTCTGATGAGGCACGGTGGACGGCAAACGACTGGCGACCTCACCGCCGGACGGCCCAGCGCCCTGCTCCGATGGCGCCGGAGTTTTGCGGCACGCGCCCACCCCAACGCAGAAGATGCCGATGCCCCACCAGGTCGCCACAAGTTGGATTGCGCGCTGCGCCCAGCGACGACGTGGCGAGACGGCGGCACCGGATGGCGGAGCGGGGTCGGGAGAAAACGGCACGCGCGCAAGGCAAAGCGTTGCCTGCGCCGAGGTAAAGCATGCTCGTCCAGATCAGAAGTTTCCCGGATACGGGGGCCCAGAGAGCACGCGCAGTGGTCCTTTTTGACCGTCAAGTAATCCTGCCGTTTCCCTAAGTGTGCATCGCGCTTGCCTTGGCCTTTTCCCTGCCGCCCCTTGGCACGGTTTCGCCCTGCAACCCGTTCCCCTTCCCCATGAAACTTCGCTTCCTCGCCTGCCTCACGCTCGCCGCCACGTTCCTCTGGACGGGTTGCGGCAAATCCGACTCCTCCGCCGACGGCGCCGAATCGGAAAACTCGCTCACCGTCGGCTTCGCCCAGACCGGCGCCGAAAGCGCCTGGCGCACGGCCAACACCAACTCCATGCGCGACGAGGCCAAACGCCGCGGCATCGACCTGAAATTTGCCGACGGCCAGAGCAAACAGGAGAACCAGATCCGCGCCGTGCGCTCCTTCATCGCCCAGGGCGTCGACGCCATCGTGATCGCCCCGATCGTGGAAACCGGCTGGGACCCCGTGCTGCGCGAGGCCCAGCGCGCCAACATTCCGGTCGTCATCATGGACCGCTCCATCGCGACCAGCGACGAATCGCTCTACGCCGCCTTCGTCGGTTCGGACTTTTATGAAGAGGGCCGCATGGCCGCCGACTGGTTGGCCAAGAACGCCGGTGAGCGCACCAAGATCGTCGAGATCCAGGGCGAGCCCGGTTCCGCCGCCGCCAACGAACGCCGCAAGGCCTTCGCCGATGCCCTCGCCAATCATCCGCGTTTCAAGATCATCGATTCGCAGACCGGCAACTTCCGTCGCGCCGAGGGCAAGACCGTGATGGAGGCCATGCTCAAAACCCACGGCAACAACATCGAGATCGTCTACGCCCACAACGACGACATGGCGCTCGGCGCCGTGCAGGCCATCGAAGAATCTGGCCGTCAGCCGGGCAAGGACGTCCTGATCGTCTCGATCGACGCCATCAAGGAAGCCGTTCAGGCCGTCGCCGACGGCAAACTCAACTGCACGGTCGAGTGCAACCCGCTCTTCGGCCCGAAGATCTACGACACCATCGAACAGATCCTCGCCGGTCAGACCGTGGAAAAGCGGATGTATAACAAGGACGAGTTGTTCGATTCCACCAACGCCGCCGCCGCGCTGCCGAACCGCCAGTATTGATTCTCCGTCGTGGGGCGCACCCGTGCGGTGCGCCTCATTTCCCGGCGCTCGTTTTCCTCCAGACTTCCGTGTCCGACTCACCTCTCCTCACCCTCCGCGGGATCGGCAAACGTTTCCCCGGTGTGATCGCGCTCGATGGCGTCGATTTCACCGTGCGCGCCGGCGAAGTCCACGCGCTCATGGGCGAAAACGGCGCCGGCAAGTCGACCCTCATCAAGGTGCTCACCGGCGTTTATGAGGC
>CBINJL010000627.1:0-2318 GCA_966250925.1 uncultured Opitutus sp.
GAATTCATGAGCTCACGCATGACACTCCCGAAAACCGCTACATCAAGGCGCTGCGGATTAAGACCGCCGATGCCGAGGTGCCGATCAGCACGCTGTCCGGCGGCAACCAGCAAAAGGTGCTGCTCGCCCGCTGGCTCGTCACCGAACCGCAGGTGCTGTTGCTCGACGAACCCACGCGCGGCATCGACGTCGGCGCGAAACTGGAGATTGAACGCCTGATCACCGGCCTGTGTGAAAAGGGCCTCGCGGTGATTTTTGTCTCCTCGGAAATCGAGGAAGTCGTGCGCAACTGTCACCGGGTTTTCATCCTGCGTGACCGCCGCACCGTGGCCGAGTTTGACGGCGACGACATCAATCTGCCCGCCGTGCTCCGCATCATGGCCGGCCACACCGAAGACGCATGAGCTCCGCCGCCGCCCTTCCCCGTTCCACGCGCTCACCCGTGTGGTGGCCCGCCATCGGCCTGTTGCTGGTGGTCGCCGTCAACGCCGTGTTCAACCCCGGCTTCCTCAATCTCTCGATTGTCGACGGCCACCTCTACGGCACGCCGGTCGATATCTTCAATCAGGGCTCGCGCGTGATGCTGCTCGCGCTCGGCATGACGCTCGTCATCGCCACCGGCGGCGTGGATTTGTCCGTCGGTTCTGTGGTGGCCATCAGCGCCGCGGTCTGCGCGCAACTTCTCGTCCGCGATACCGCCCTGCCGCTCGTGCTCGCCGCCGCCGTCGGCACCGGTCTCGCCGCCGGCGGTATCAACGCGCTGCTGGTGACGCGCTTCGGTATCCAACCGATTGTCGCCACGTTGATTCTCATGGTCGCCGGTCGCGGCGTCGCGCAATTGATCACCGATGGCAACGTGATCCTGTTCAACGATCCCGCCTTCGAATACCTGGCCAAGGGTCACCTCTTCGGCTTGCCGTTCGCCGCGTTGCTGGTGCTGGCGTTGTTTGCGCTCACTCATTTTGCCCTGCGCCGCACCGCCGCCGGTTTGTTTCTGGAAGCCGTCGGTGACAACGCGGTCGCCAGTCGGTTTGCCGGTCTCGCCGCTGCCCGCACCAAGGCGCTTGCCTACATCGCCTGCGGCGCCTGCGCCGGACTTTGCGGTGCGCTGGCCGCCGCCCACATCGCCGCCGCCGACGCCTACCAGGCCGGCATCAACATGGAGCTCGATGCCATCTTCGCCGTTGTCATCGGCGGCACCGCCCTCACCGGCGGACGTTTCTATCTGCTCGGTTCGTTGATCGGCGCGGTGTTTTTGCAAACCCTCACCTTGAGCATGTTTTATTTTGGCGTGCCGCCGGCCGTCGCGCCGGTGCCCAAGGCCGTCCTGATCGTCGCGGTGGCTCTGCTGCAAACACCGCGCCTGCGTCGTCAGCTCGCCGCATGGTGGCGCGGTCTGCGCGGCCGCAACAAGTCGGAGGTGTCCGCATGAACGCCTGGTTGAAACGCGCCGCGTCGCAACTGCCGCTGTGGACCACGGCCGGCATCCTGATCGCGCTCTACGTCACCGCCGGAGTGCTTTACGACGGGTTCTTCAGTCCGCGTGTGATTACGAATCTGTTTTCCGACAATGCCTTTCTCGGCATCGCCGCGCTGGGCATGACGCTCGTCATTTTCACCGGCGGCATCGACTTGTCCGTTGGCTCCGTGCTGGGCTTTTCGTCGATTCTCACCGCGACCCTGATCGGTGGTTATGGTTGGGCGCCATTGCCGGCCTGGTGCGTCGCCGTCACCGCCGGCATTCTGCTCGGGTTGACGATGGGCGGGCTGGTCGAGAAATGCGGGCTGCCGCCGTTTTTGGTCACGCTGGCCGGGATGTTTTTTGCCCGCGGCCTGGCCTTTGCCGTCAGCACCGAATCCGTGCCGATCACTCACGATTGGTATCGCAGCCTGAGCGAAGTTTACCTGCCGCTCGGCGCGATGCGTCTGCCGTTGCCCGGCATTCTGCTGATCGGATTCACGATCGCGATCTACGTGGCCGGACACCACACGCGTTTCGGACGCAACCTGCTCGCCATCGGCAGCAACGAAGCGTCCGCCCGCCTGATGGGCCTGCCGGTCGCGCGCACCAAGATCGCCGCCTACGCCATCAACGGCGCGCTCGCCGCCACCGCCGGCATCGTGGCCACGCTTTACACCGGCTCGGGCAATCCGGCCAGCGGACTCGGACTCGAACTCGACGCCATCGCCGTCGTTGTGATCGGCGGCACGCTGCTTACCGGCGGACGCGGCCACGTTGCCGGCACGTTGCTCGGTGTGCTGATCTTCGGCGTGATCCAGCTCGCGATTCTTTTCGACGGCCGCCTCAGCTCCGCCTG
>CBINJL010000628.1:0-2307 GCA_966250925.1 uncultured Opitutus sp.
CGGCGACGCGTGCGGGCGCATCCGGGAGCGCGTCGCGACCTTCGAGGCGAAACGACGCCGGACTGAGTGGTCCGAACAGGAGTGGGATCGCGAGATCGGGCCAACGCTCGATGGACGGCTCGACGCCGGCAACCCTGGCGAATTGCAGCGACGTGACATTCGTACGTGTTTTCTGCGGAAGTCCACGCTCCGTATCGCAGTGAACCGCGCGACCTCTTGTTGGCCGCGTTGGCGCGGGCGTGGCAAGGTTGGCGCGGCGAAGATGCGCTGGCGCTGACGCTCGAAGGGCACGGCCGCGAAAGTGAGCTGACGGTTGTGCCGGTTGAACGCACCGTCGGCTGGTTCACGAGTCTCTTTCCGGTGGTGCTGGCGGCGGAACCAGGTAACGACCGTGCGCTGATTCGCGGCGTGCGCGCTGAACTGGGGACGTTGCCGCAGAACGGCGCCAGCTATCTGCCGTGGGCGGATGCGAACGGGACCGAGTTGCCCGCGATCAGTTTCAACTACCTGGGCGAATTTGGTTCCGGCGATTCGTCAGGTGCCTGGCAGCCGACGACGGACGTGACGGCGAATCCGATCGCGCCGCATCTCGGCGGTCCGTTTGCGCTCGATATTGTCGTGACGCGAATCGGGGATGCGTTGGAAGTGCGGTTGTGGCACGATCCGAGCGTGGTCAACGCGGCGGCGGCGCAGGAGCTGTTGGCATGTTATCGGGAGACGTTAACCACGCTGACCGCGCACTGCCGGGCACAGACTGCGGTCTGGTTGTCGCCGCCGGATCTCACGTTAAAAGGATTGTCGGTCGCCGCGTTCGATGCGCTGGCCGCGGCGCAGAAACTGGACAGCAGTGTGATCCGGGATGTGCTGCCGCTTACGTCGATGCAGGCGGGCCTGTTTTATCAATATCTGCGCGATCCGGGCGCTGCGGCGTATCGGGACATGGTGGCGCTGCGGGTGCACGGGCCGATTGACCGCACGGCATTTGATCGGGCTTGGGGCCGTTTGTTGGCGCGTTATGACAACCTGTGCGCTCGCTTCTGGCATGAAGGCGGGCCCGAGCCCGTGCAGGTGATTTTGCGCGAAGCACCGGCGACGCCGGTCTGGCATGAGGCGACGCCGGAGTCGGTGGGTGAGTTGCGTTTCCGCTTGGCAGCGCAGCCGTTCGATCTCGCACGGGAAGCGCCGCTGCGGCTCGACGTAGTGGCGCTGGGTAAGGACGAATACGAATGGATCATCCGGTTTCATCACGTCGCATTGGACGGCTGGAGCAGCGGACTGCTCCTGCGCGAACTGGTGGCATGGTATGCGCACGAATCCGGCGGCGCGCCGGTGCCGGCGAAACCGCGCCGCACTTTTGCCGATCATCTGCGGGCCTTGCAGCATCGCGACGTGACCGCGACCCGGTCCTATTGGCAGGAACGTTTGGAAGACGCGCCGCGGGCCGCCGAGGTGCCGCCGGCGGTGGCGCGACTCGCGGTGGCGGATGAGTCACCGGCATCGCGTTCGGTGTCCCACGAAATTTCCGGTGATGCCTTCAGTCGGCTGCGGGATTTTGCCGGCGATCAAGGCGTGAGTCTCAGCGCGGTGATTCAGACAGGCTGGGCGATCGCGCTCGGACAATGGAACGCGTGCAATGACGTCGTGTTTGGCGTCACGGTCTCGGGGCGCGACGGCCATGACGCCGCGGTGGAGGACGTGGTGGGTCTGCTGATCAACACGCTGCCGCTGCGGGCGACCTGGCAGAGAGGTGAATCCGTATTGGAATTGTTGCGACGCGTGCATCGGCAGGCGGGCGAAAGTCAGGACCATGCCGATGTGGCACTGGCGGATCTGCAGGCCGCGGGTGGGCAGGAGGGCGAACTTTTCACCCACTCGATCATTTTCGAAAACTATCCCGACTCGGCCGAATCCTGGACGTTTCCCGATCGCCACGGCGTGACTCAAACCTGGCGGAGCGAAGTGGTGGCGGTGGACGATCCCATGCATTTCGAGTTCGGGCTGCTGGTTGCGCCGGGGCGGGACAAACTCGGGCTGCGGGCGGTGGTCGATTCGCGACTGCATCCGCCCGCCGTGGTCGAGCGACGCCTGTGTGAGTTCGCGGTTCTTTTGGACGCCATGGTCGCACGACCGGAAGACGGAATTGCGACGCTGCCGCGGTTTTCAGATCGCGCGCCGCTGCGTATCGTGGTGTCGGCAAGCTTTACCGCAGATCCGATACTGCCGGTGCTGCGTCACTGGGGGCACGCGCTGTCGCTGCCGGTGCGTGCGGAATGCGGCGGATTCAATCAAGTGTTCCAGGATCTGCTC
>CBINJL010000629.1:0-2283 GCA_966250925.1 uncultured Opitutus sp.
TCAATTTCGCCGGGCGACTACGTCACGCCGTCCAGCGTCATCACCACGATCGACGATTTAAGCCGGTTAAAAATCGGCTTCCAAGTGCCGGAGCGTTTTCTGGCCAAGGTTCATCCCGGCACGACCGTGCGGGTGACGACGCGGGTCACGACTTACGGCGAAGAGGAACGCACGCTCACGGGCGAAGTGTATTTTGTCAGCGCCACCATCGACCGCGCCGTGCGCGCCTCGGAGATCAAGGCCGTGTTGCGCGACCGGACGCCGGGGTTGCGGCCGGGCATGTTTGCCGGCATCGAATTGGTGCTGGAGGAGAAGAAGGGAGTGCTGGTCGTGCCGGAAGGCGCGATTCTCACCAAGGCCGAAGGCGCGCAGATCATCACGGTGGATCGCGGCGGCGACGCCGGCCCGCGGGCGCGCTTCGTTTCTGTGCGCACTGGTTTGCGCGCGAAGGGACTGGTCGAGATCGAGCCGCAGGGCGCCGAGTTGGCCGATGGCATCGAAGTCGTGGCCTCGGGGGTGGGCGCGTTGATTCTGTTCCCCAATGCGCCGCTCGATCCGCGGCCGCTGCGCGACGGGTTCACGACGCCCTGAACGAGACCACGCGGAAAACACCATGCTCCTCTCCGATGTATCCATCAAGCGGCCGGTCTTCTGCATCGTGCTGGCCGTCATCATCGTCCTCGTCGGACTGCTTGCCTTTCAACGCATGCCGGTGCGGGAGTATCCCGACATCGAATCGCCGATTGTTTCGGTCGACGCGCGGTATCCCGGCGCGGCGGCGGAGGTGATCGAAACCCAGATCGTCGATCCGTTGGAGGAGGAATTGTCCTCCATCGACGGTGTGCGCATCATGCGCAGTTCGGCCAGCCCGGGGCGGGGCGGAGTGACGCTCGAATTCGATTTGCGGCGCGACATCAACGAAGCCGCCAACGACGTGCGCGACAAGGTCGGCCGCGTCATCGATCGTCTGCCTCCCGAGGTTGATCCGCCCGAGGTGGAGAAAGCGGACTCGGACGCCGATCCGATCATGACGTTGTCGATGAACTCCGACCGTTTTTCCCGGCTGGAGTTGGCGGAGCTGGCCGACCGCGTCGTCATTCAACGACTGCAAACCGTGCCGGGGGTGTCGCGGGTGCGGCTGCTGGGCCCGCAGTTTGCCATGCGCCTGTGGGTCGATCCCGACCGGCTCGCCGCCTACGAACTGACGGTGGGGGATGTCGAAGCGGCCCTGCGGCAGCAGAATGTCGATGTGCCGAGCGGTCGTCTGGAATCGGTCACCCGCGAATTCGACATGCGCCTCGATGGTCGGCTCAACGAAGTGGCGGATTTCGAAAACCTCGTCCTCGCGACGCGTGGTCAGACCCAGGTGAAGTTTTCCGATGTAGGCCGGGTCGAACTCGGGTCCAGCGACTACCGGGTGATGTCGCTGTTCAACAACCGCATCACAGTCGGCATGCACGTGCTCAAGCAGACCCAGGCCAACCTGCTCGAACTGGCCGGGGAAGTGAAGGCGCTGCTGCCGGAGGTTCGGGCCAATCTGCCTGAAGGCGTGAATCTGGAGATCGCCTACGACACCAGCACCTTCGTGGAGCGCTCGGTCGATGAAGTTTACGAAACGCTCATTGTTGCCGGGATTCTGGTGGTGCTGACGATTTTCGTGTTCCTGCGTGATTGGCGCGCGACGGTGATTCCGCTGGTGGCGATTCCCGTGTCGATCATCGGTGCCTTTGCCGTGCTGCAGGTGATGGGCTTCAGCATCAACCTGCTGACCTTGCTCGCGCTCGTGCTGGCGGTCGGTCTGGTGGTCGACGACGCCATCGTGATGTTGGAAAACATCTATCGCCGGATCGAGGAAGGCGAAGGGCCGATTCATGCGGCCATCTTCGGCGCCCGGCAGATGGCGTTTGCCGTGATTTCCACCACCCTGACGCTGGTGGCGGTCTTCGTGCCGGTGGCGTTTCAATCCGGTCGCACCGGCCGGCTGTTCTACGAATTCGGCATCACCCTCGCGGTGGCCGTGGCCGTGTCCAGCCTGGTCGCGCTCACGCTCACGCCGATGTTGTGCTCGCGCATCCTGCAGGGACGCAAACCGGGGGCGACGGGCGGGGCGGGGCACGGGGGAAGCATGCCGCATGGCTGGCTCTATCGGATCAGCGAGCCGATGTTTGAAAAATTCAACCGCGGGTTTGAACGTCTGCTGGCGGCGGCGTTGCGGCACAAGGTGCTGTTGTTGCTGGGCTGCCTGGCCTTTGCCGCCACCGGACCGTGGTTTTACGGCCAGTT
>CBINJL010000630.1:0-2281 GCA_966250925.1 uncultured Opitutus sp.
CGGCGCCTGGGCCTGACCGGAACGCACTTCGTTGGTCTGCGGATTCCAGGCGATCACCGCCTTCGCCCGTGCCCCTCCCGCCGAAGTGACGACGCGCAGAATTTCATTAAAATCCTCCTCGTTGCCGAGTTCGCCCCGCAGTCCTTCGCGCCGCGCCAGGGCAGCCGACGCCAGCTCCACCAGCCGCTCGACTTCCAGGCGGGTGGAGCGCGAGCTGCGTTCCCGCAATGCCGGTCGGAATTCCAACGCCCCCATGCCGCGGTTGCCGATGTAGCACAGGCGCTCCACCGGCGAAAAATCATCCGGCGAACGCCCCTCCGCCCGCAGCCATTCGTCGATCAACGCGTTGCCGTAGGTATCCGGCAGACTGTCCGCCAACAGGCCCGGCAGCCCGCCGAACGATTCGGGCAAATTGGGGAACTGATACGGCCCGGCCCGCAACGGCATCATCAGCGGCGCCAGCTCGATCCCGCTGCGGATAAACTTCGCCGTGTATTCAAACGCCGCCGCGCGCCGCGAAGCATCCCAGTAGGCCACTCCGGCCTTCTGTCCGCGAAAATAAACGTCGGCAAACGGATGGGCCATCAGCGCACGCGTTGCCGTTCCTTTCCGGCCAGTTTTTGCAAATCGATCGGACTGGGCACCGGCTCCGGCAGCATCCCGGCCAGCGCATCCGGCCAACCCAGCCCCCGCAGCACGCGCGCCAGCGACTCCACCGTGACGGAACGGCCGTTTTCGAGCGCCGACACGACATCAGGACTCACCGCCGCCCGCGCCGCCAACTCCTGCTGCTTCAACTGCTGAGCAACACGATGGTAACGCACGCGGTTACCTAGCTCTGCTAGTTCCTTCATAATTCCGGACTATTCCTATTTTAATTGAATTTTCAATCTTAATTCCGGTTTTTACCTGTTTATAAATATCTATAGAAAGCGACCAAGCAGGACCGCTCTCGGCTCAGATCGCGCTCACGTTGCCCGCGCCTTCGTCGGCCGCTTCTTCCGTGTGACGCTCGATGTCGCCGATGGCGTGCGCGGTCGTGACGATGCGGCAGTAGCGATTGCGCAACGTTTTCAAACTGGCTTCGTGCAACTCGGGTGTGACGGTTGTGCAGCCGTCGCCGACCAAAGTCACCAGATAACCGAGGTCGCAGGCGTCGCGCACCGTCGTCTCGACACATTCGTTGGTGTAGACGCCGACCACAAACAGCGCCTCGATCCCGAGGTTTTTCAGCACGTAGTGCAGGTTGGTCGACGAGAAGACGCCGCTGGCGGTTTTGTTGATGATAATCTCGTCATCACGCGGCGCGACTTCCTCCAGAAAACACGCCTCGGCCGAGCCCGGCGCCGCCAACAGGTTGAGCCGTTTGTGCCCTTTCGAACGATCGCGCCCATCGCGCGTGAGCGCCTGGATGCGCACATGAATCACTTCGAGACCGTGCCGCCGAAAACAGTTCTGCAATTGGTGCACGTTGGGCAGCACCTTGGTCTTGAGCTGGCCGAAATAGTAGTCGCGACCTTCCCGCGAAACCGGCGAGGTTTCGTCGTCCTTGAACAGGCCGTGTCCATCGGCGGCGTCGAGATACTGCAGGTCGATGCAGAGCAGCGCGGTGTGATGATTCGACAGGTGTTCAATGTGCCCGGGATTCTGGGCAATCGAGCTGCGGTAAACTCGCGACAACGGATCAGGCAAGGGATCGACGGAGGCCATGGTAATGCGGGGGGGGGAAGACTGTTCTACTGAGCCGCGCGATGCAGCGAGAAACCACAAAGGGACACGAATAGACACGAATCTCAGAGGCGAGCGGAGCTGGATTGGAAACGTCTCAATTGACTCACTGATTGGTGCTTCATTCAGAGCAACATCGAGTCCGTCATTTTCATTCGTGTGACTTCGTGTCCATTCGTGGTTTAAAAAAATAGTTACGGCTAAGAGGAAACCTAAGCCAGGGGCGACGCGGTCGCCAGTTGGCGCAGTGCGCCGAGCACGAGATTGGCGCCGGCTTCGATATCGTCCCATGCGGTCCATTCCGCCGGCGAATGACTCATGCCGCCGCGACTTGGCACAAACACCATCGCCATCGGCGCGACGCGCCCGACGAGCTGCGCATCGTGCGCCGCGCCGCTCAACATCCGCCGATAACGCAGGCCGAGGCGTCGCGCTTCGCCTTCCAATAAATCGGTGAGTTCGGGCGCGCAGGGCACGGGCTTGATGTCGCCCTGCACCACGATTTCAAACTTCAGTCCGCGGCGGCGCGAGATAGCCGCGAGCGCTTTTTGAA
>CBINJL010000631.1:0-2275 GCA_966250925.1 uncultured Opitutus sp.
CGTTCAACGACGTCTGGATCGGTGACTACAATTACGTCTTCGCCCCGCGCAATCGCGGGCTGTTTGAAAACCAGCCCGGTTGGAATCCGGCGCGCACGTTTCTGATCATCGACGAAGCGCACAACCTGCCAGCCCGCGTCGCCGATGCCTACTCGCACGTGCTCACCGCCGCCGCCGCCCGCGCCGTGCTGGCCGATCTCGATCACCAGCGCGCCCCAAAGGCATTTCAACGCGATTGGGAAACGCTGACCTTGATCCTCGGCGGACAACGCGTCACCGCCGCGATCGATCCGGCCGCCGAAGACGATCTCGCCGATGTGCTCAATCGCATCGCCGAACACCTGCCGCTGGTGCCGCTCGACTATGGTGAACTCGGCCCGGAATCGGCCGAGACGCTGTGGACCGCGGCCGACCTCGCCGAGTGGTTGCAAAGTTCCACCTTGGCTCGCCTGGTGTGGACGCCCGCCGAGGGCGAGCTGCACTTTACCTGCCTTGATGCCGCGCCAGTCATCGGGCAACTGTTGCGCGGATTCGGTCAGGTCGCCCTCGCCAGTGCGACCATCGGGCCGGCCGATGCGTTTGCCGCCGCGATTGGTCTCGCCGCCGACGAGATCGGACGCGTCGAAGCGGTGACGCCCTGGCGCGATCACAGCTACGATGTGGCGGTCGACGAGCGGGTCGACACGCGTTACCAACAACGCCACCAGCACCACGCCACCACGGCCGCCACGGTCGCCGCTTTGCACGATGCCGCCGCCGGTGCCGTCGCGGTCTTCTTCCCCAGCTACGCCTACGCGCGGGCGATTGAGGAAACGTTGATCAACACCGGCTCGCCGCTGCGCATCGCCATGCAGCCGCGCCTGCCCGACCTCGCCGCGCAGACGGCGTGGGTCGAGGAAGCACTGGCATTTTCCGATGTGATCTTTCTCGTGCTCGGCAGCAGTTTTGCCGAAGGCATCGACCTGCTCGGCGGACGCGTCTCGCACGCCATGGTCGTCGGCCCGGCGCTGCCCGAGGTCAACGCCCGCCAGCGCGCCCGCATCGACGAACTCGAGCGTCACGGGGCGACGCGCGACACCGCATTCGACCGCGTGTATCGTATCCCCGGTATCCAAAAAGTGAATCAGGGTCTCGGGCGCCTCGTGCGCGCGCCCGGCCAGCACGCCAAGGTGCTGCTGCACTGCCGACGCTTCGCCGATCCGGCCTTCGCCCGGCTGCTCGCGCGCGACTATCAATTCGGCATTGCAATCACCGCCGACGGCGAACTTCGCGACTGGTTGCGAACACCCTCGCCGGTCCGCTGAACCGGTCCACGGCACAGAGCTACGCAAGTGTGCGTATGGTGGGGCCGCCCCACCTGCAATAGGATGGCGACGGCTCAACCCTCGCCCTCAACACGCACTTATTATGCCTACTCCACTCGTTCCCATTTCCCGTCTGCGCGGGCTGCTGGCCGCAGTCGCGCTGATCGGGGCTTTGCTTCCGTCGGGGCTCTTCGCCCAGGCACAATTCGCCGGTCGCTACGTCGGCACGATGAACACCCGCGTGAGCGCGGGCGGTTTTAACATCGAATCGAGCTTCGGCGTCTACTTCGCCGACGTCGATGCCAACGGCAACATGAACTTCAACGGCGTCATCACCGGCACGGTCGCCGCCGATGGCACGGTAACATTTACCAGCGGCGCGCAGTTTGCCGCCATGGGCATCACCACCGCGACGATCGCCAACGGCGTGTTGAGCTCCGAATACGGCGCGCTCGTCGCCAATGGCACCACCCGCTACAAGATCAACGGCAGCACCGGCTTCACCGGCACCAGCGGCGGATCGGGCGGCGGCGGTGGTGGTGGTGGTGGCGGAGGAGGCGGCGGAGGTGGCACCACCGGCGACCTGCTCGCCTACTACTCCTTCGATGTCGCCAGCAACCTGCTCAAAGACGACTCCGGTCGCGGCGTCGATCTCACTCCGGTCAACGGCACCCCGAGTTTCATCACCGGCCGCGTCGGTCTGGGCGCCCTCGCCACCAACGGCGTGCGTCTCCGTGCGATCGTCAACGACAGCTTCAGCACCGAAACCGCCTCGCTCTCGTTCTTTATCCGCGTCAATGGCGCGGGCAACTGGAACCCGCGCATCGTCGCGGTGCAAAAGCCCGGCACCTCCACCCACTACTACGGCGCCTATCTCGCCGGCACCGCCACCACGCCACGCTCCTTTGCCAGCTATCACCTGACCAATAATCAGGCGCGCATCTACGAATCGCCGACCACGGCACGTCTCA
>CBINJL010000632.1:0-2271 GCA_966250925.1 uncultured Opitutus sp.
ACCCGTCGTCAGCGTGCCGGTTTTGTCCAGTGCGACCGTGTTCACTTCGGCCAGCTTTTCAATCGCACCACCGCCGCGAAACAAAACGCCATGCCGCGCGCCCCACGCGATCGCCGCCAGCACGGCCGAGGGAATCGACAGCACCAGCGCACACGGGCTCATCACCACCAGCAACGTCATCGCGCGGTAAAACGCCGAGGTTTCCGCCCCGACGTTGGCGAAAGGATTCAGTCCCATCCCCAGCCACCACACCAAGAACATCGCCGTGCACACGCCAAGCACCAGCAGCGTGTAACGCCCGCCGAATTTATCGGTGAAACGCTCGCTCGGTGCCCGCAGTTTTTGCGCCGTCTGGATCAATCGGATGATCTTTTGCAACGTGCTTTCCGCCGGGAGTCGCTCGACCCGAAACGTCACCGCGCCCCACAGATTGAGCGTGCCGCTGAACACGGCGTCGCCCGCATCCTTTTCCACCGGCACGGCCTCGCCGGTCAGGGTCGATTCGTCGCTGGCACTCTTGCCTTCCGTGACCGTGCCGTCGGCCGGAAACGCGCCGCCCGGCTTCACCCGCACCCGATCTCCCACCGCCAGCGTGTCGACCGCGACTTCCTCTTCGTTGCCCGATTCATCCAATCGCAGCGCGGTCTTCGGCGCGGATTTCAACAATGCATCGACCGCACGATGCGTGCGATCCATCGCAAACGCTTCCATTGCGCCCGAGGCCGAAAACAAAAACAGCAACAGCACCGCCTCGCCCCACGCGCCGATGCTGACCGCGCCCACCGCCACCGCCAGCATGAGGAAGTGGATGTCGAGTTTGCCGCGGCGAATGTTGCTCCACGAATCGATCGCTGCATCCCAGCCGCCCGCGATCAACGCGAGAAGGCCCAGGGCCCGCGGCAGCCAATCCGGACCGATTTCGCCGCCCCGCACGATCCACGCCGCGATGCCCATCCCTCCGCAAACGCCGGCCAGGATCGCCAGCGTTTTCCAATCCTCGTGATCATGATCATGTTCGTGCGCGTGCTCGTGCGACGCGTGTTCGGAAACGTCCTCCTCAGTTCGTTCCGGCCAGGCCAGTTCCCGCCACTTCCAGAAACGCGGCGCCGTGGCGCAGGATGGTCCCGTCACTTCCATCTGTGCGCCCGACCGACGCACCACAAATCCCGCCACCTCGGTCCGGTCGGTCGCCGCCGCTTGGTTTTCGGTTTCCGCGGGCAACGCCTCCTCGATGGCCGCCAGCGTCTCGCACAATCGTCGTCGCAATTCCGCTTCATCGACCTCGCCGAGGGTCGCCACCGCGACAGTGCGCGCGTCGCGATCGAGCCGGACTGCTTCCAATCCGGGCGCCGAACGCAGGAACGCCGCCAAGGTTTCGGCCCAGGCCGGCGACGAATCAGGTGCGGTCATGCGGGCAATGCTCCCGAATCACCCCGCCCGCGCAAATCCGAATTGCACGAACGCCGCCGCTTCCGAACGTTCGCCCCTTCGCGTCGCGCTTCGCCCGCCGACGCCGCCTGCCCTCATGATCGGACTCAACGCACCATCGGACGCCTTGCCGCCACCTCCGCCGCCTTCCCGCGCGCCGGAGCTGGTGCCGCAGTTGTTCGCCTCCACCGGTGTGCTCGCCACCGTGCTCGGACTCGAACACCGTCCGCAGCAGGAAGCCATGGCGCGCGCCGTCGCCCGCGCGCAATCCGCCGACGAATCGCTGCTCTTCGAGGCCGGCACCGGCGTGGGCAAATCGCTCGCCTACCTGTTGCCCGGCATCATCCAGGCCGTCGACCAAAGCCGGCAGTTGATCGTCTCCACCCACACCATCGCGCTGCAGGAGCAGCTCGACAAAAAGGATCTGCCGCTGTGCCGCCGGGTGTTTGGCGCCACGCCGGTATTCGAACGCTACGCCGGCTTCCGTTCCGCCGTGCTGGTCGGCAAGGCCAACTACCTGTGCACCACCCGGCTCGCCAACGCCCTGCGCGACAAACACGAGCTGATTCCCACCGCCGAGCACGCCGAACTCCAGCGCATCGCCGCGTGGGCCGAAACCAGCGAGCACGGCCTGCGCCACGAAATCGCGCCGCCGCCTTCGCCGGAGGTTTGGGAAATGGTCAATGCCGATTCGTCGTCGTGCTCCCGCAAATACTGCGACCACGAAACCTGTTTTTATCAACGCGCCCGCGCCCGTCTGCGCGCCGCGCACGTGATCATCCTGAATCACTCGCTGCTCTTCACCCACATCTCCGCCGGCGCCGGCGAAAACGGCGCGCCCCG
>CBINJL010000633.1:0-2267 GCA_966250925.1 uncultured Opitutus sp.
GGAAAATCCCACCGGCTCGGCCCGATCCGCGATGTGCGCGTAGGCGCCGGTCAACGCGTCCGCCAAAGCCGTCAGCGCTGTCGTCCGCGCCCGCACCAGCACCGCGCCGTGATCGGCCATGACCTGCTCAAACGCCGCCAATTGCGCATCGCCCGCCTCGGCCTTGAGCAGCGCGTTGCGCTCGGCCAACGCGCGGTGATAAGCCTGCAGCGCGTTGAAATAGGCGCGGTCCGTCGCCGCCAGCGTCAGGTCGAGCCAACGCCGCCGCCCACCCGGTGACCCACGCACGAGTTGCTGATCCTGCGAGGAAAACACGACGGTGGGAAATCGTCCGATCAATTCCGCCAGCCGCGCCACTCGCGTCGCTTCCAGCCACACTTCCTTCGCACCCGGACGCAGTTTGATCGTGAGCTGAGACGGCCCTTCGCGCTCGTGGTCAAGTTCGCACCCGATCGCCGCCTCCGCTGCGCCGTGCGCGATCAGGGTTTTCATGTCGGCCGAGCGAAACGAACGCAGCGCCGTGATGAATCCCGCCGCCTCCAACAGATTGGTTTTCCCCTGCCCGTTGGGCCCGACCAAAAACTGCAATCGCCCTTCCAACTCCAACGTAGCCGCGGCGATGTTGCGAAACTGCTGCACTGCGATGCGCCGGATCTGCATCAGCGGGTAGCAACCACGAAGAGACACGAAGAAACACGAATATCGGACCTGTTTTCGATCCCATCTGGAACAATACATTCGTGTCTCTTCGTGTGCATTCGTGGTTAAAAAACTCAGGCTTGGATGACGTTGGCGGGCGGTTTGGTTTCAGCGGCGACTTCGACCAGCGCGTTTGCCAGCGCCTGCCAATCGGCCGGGGTGGTTTCCCAACTGGAGCTGATGCGAATCGTCCGCCTCGCCTCCTCGCCGGGCACTCCCATCGCCGCGAGCACGTGCGAAGGCTTGTCCTTGCCACTCGCGCAGGCCGATCCCGTGGAAACATCGCATCCGCGTTTGTCGAGTTTCGCCACCCAGCGTGTCGCGTCCCCATGCGGCAGCACCAACGCGACTGTATTCCACAAACGGTCCACCACCGGCGCGAGCACCCGGGTCCCGTCGAGGCGGCGCACAATCTCCGCTTCAAACGCCTGCCGCACCCGCAAACGATCATCCTCAAACATCACCTTCTTCTGCTCCGCCTCCAGCAGTGCCGCCACCATCGCCGCGATGCCCGGAAAATCCTCCGTGCCCCCGCGTTGGCCGGCTTCCTGACCGCCGCCGCGACGCATCACAAAACCGTTCTCGTTCTTTGGTCGGAGCAAAAACCCGACGCCTTTCGGGCCACCAAATTTGTGCGCCGAGCCAAACACCCAATCCGCCGCCGCCAGTCCGTCGGCCGGCAGTTTTCCCAGCCACTGCGTCGCATCGCAGACATAGGCCGCGCCCGCCGCCCGACACTGCGCCGCGATCTCGCGCCACGGTTGGATGACGCCGGTCTCGTTGTTGGCCGCCATCACCACGACGGCCTTCGCGCCCTGCGCCAACGCCTCGGCGATCCGTTCGGTCACCACCTGACCGCCATAATTCGACGGCAGCCCCACGAGCTGTTCCTTGGCCAGATAACTTCCCGCCGCCCCCCAGGTCGCCGGATGTTCGGTATGGCTGATCGCGATACGCTCCGCCGGCTCCAGCCGCTCGGACAAGTGCTGCATGATCGCATCGACGGCTTCGGTCGCACCGGAGGTGAAGATGACCCGCGCCGGATCACAGCCGAAAACAAGCGCGAGTTTTTCCCGCGCCGCCTGCAGCCGCAGCCCCACCCGCACCCCCGCCCGATGCAGACTGGAAGGATTTTGCCACGCCTCATCCTGCGCTTTGACCCAGGCTTCACGGGCAGCCGGAACGAGCGGAGACGTCGCATTGTGATCGAAATAAGGCACAGCCGCCCACCGTGCGCCTCCCGTCCCCCGACGCAAGCGACGGATTCCACCTCACTATCATTCTCGTTCTCCCACGCCGCACGCGGAACCGGCCCAAGGCAACGTGTCCGATCCGACCGGTAGCCCGCCTCGGGAGAGGCGGGACACGTGGCACGATTGCGATCACCGAGACTCCGCAGGTCCCTGCTCTCCCGAGCAGGGCTACCCGCCACCTCCAATCATTCTCGTTCTCTTACTCGTTCTCGTTCTCCCGCCGCAGGCGGAATCAACAGGTCTCTTGATCGTGGGCCCAAGGCAACGTGTTCGATCCGACCGGTAGCCCGCTTCGGGAGAGGCGGGACACGTGGC
>CBINJL010000634.1:0-2260 GCA_966250925.1 uncultured Opitutus sp.
AGGACCAGCGGGGTGACGGCGCTCTTCACGCGGACACCTCGCCGCCGGCGGTGAGCACGGCGCGGTAGATGGCCTCGTAGCCGGTGCAGCGGCAGAGGTTGCCCGCCAGCCCCGTGCGCACGTCGCCGAGGGTGGGGTTGGGCGGGAGCTTGAGCGAGTACGCCAGCCGCGAGTTGCCGTCGTTTTTCCACAGGAACCAACGCACGCCCTCTGCATCGGTGTAGGCCATGCCGTCGATGGAGCCCTCCGGCTCCATCACGAGCGGGCCGTGATCCGTGTAGGGACCGCCTGGATACGACGCGGTCGCCACCGCCACCGCCAGCCGGTTGGATTCGCGGTCGCGCGCGGTGTAGTAGATGAAATACCGGCCGTTGTCCTCGGCGATTTCCGGCGCCCAGAAATTCGACTTCGCCCAGGCGGGCGGCGTTTCGAAAACGACACCCCGACGTTCCCAGTTCACCAGATCCCGCGAATACAGCAGCGGAAAATGCGGCGCCCATTCCGACGCCGTCGTCGTCGCCCAATACTCCTGCCCCACCCGGATGACCGAGGGATCGGGATAATCACCGGCCGCGACGGGATTACGATAGGTCTGAGCCACCGCGCCCAGCGCCGCGGCTGCCCAGATAATGGCCAAGCCAAAGTTTCGTTTCATGATGTTTTCCAAATTGAGAACCACTGATGGGCACGAATTCACACTGATCCGAATGCCTGACACACTCTTCCCCTCTGTAGGGCTGCCGCTTGCGGCATGCCGTATCTGCCCCTCAGCCGACCGTCAGCCTGCGGCATGCCGCAAACGGCAGCCCTACATTCATGATGAGTGATCGGCTTGTGACCGGAGAGTGAATTTGGCGGATGAAACGCCATTTTAACCGTCACGTTCATTCGTGTTTTTTCGTGTCGATTCGTGGTTGAAAAAAACAGGTTCAGGTCGCTGGGGCGGCAGTCTTGCCCTTCACGTCGGCAACGCGCTGATCCCGAACCCTTGCCATCCGATTAAGAGCTGCCCCTCCGCCCCCTTCACGAGGGGCGGAGGAGCGGCCTGTGTATTCAAATTTTGGATTCTCCGTTTATTGCGACGCCTCCGCCGCGGCTTGGTCACCGCGACGTGGCTCGGCGTTCAGAAGGAACGTTCGCCGCCGAAGGTCCATAGCGTGCCGTTGGTGAAGTAGCCGTATTGAGCCTCATCCGCTCCGTTTTGCTGCAGCACAATCCGCGGCGTGTTCAGGATGTCGCGCGCCCGGAAGAAGGCTCTCCATCCCTTGCGAAACTTGTAAGCCCCGCCGATGTCCATCTTGCCCTCGTGACGATAGATCAGCGAGGTCTCGTTGTAGTTCAAATTATGCGAGTCGCGCCAGGTGTAGTTGGCGTAGGCGCTGAACTTGCGTCGCGAATAACTCAGCCCGGCGGTGAAGGAATGCGGCACGATCAACGGGATCTGTTCATCCGCGTAGGAGCGGGTGTAGCTGCCCCGCACACTGAAGCCGTCAAGAGGAGCGGGCAGGAAGGACAGTCCCTGACTATACTCGATTTCCATTCCCCGCAGGGTGACTTCGTCGGTGCTCTGCGTCGTGGTGATGAAGTCGTAACCGGAGTAGTCCTCCGGACCGTCGTAACCGAACTCCTCCGCAGTCAGGCGCTCTCTGAAGAACAGACCACGCACATTGTTCTGGAATACATTCACCGCCAGCACACCGCGCGGTTCGAAATATTTGGCGAGACGCAGCGCAAAGTTCCGCGAGCGTTCGGGTTCCAGATCCTTGTTGGGCGCGGTGACCGTGAGCGCCGTTTCGTTCACCGTCCAGATGCCCGTCTGATCAGCGAACTCCGGCCGACGGATCGTGGAGCTGAAGCCCAGTTGCATATCAATCCCCCCCGGGAATTCGTATTTGATCGAGCCGCTCGGGAACAGGTTGTCGTAGTTGCCCACGCGATGAATCCGGGGATTGGTGAAATACTGATAGTCCAGTCCCTCGATGGTCGAAGCCCGTCCCGTGGTTGAGGATACCGTATAGCCCGCCGCCCGGGTCTCGGCGGGGGACAGGGGATCAAACTCCAACACATCGGTGGTGGTGTTTTCCCAACGCAGTCCGGCCCGGAACGTGGCATCGCGCCACTTGGTCGTGGCCATGAGGAAGGCCGCATCGACGGTCTCTTCGAGGTCACGGGTGTTGGCCATGTAGGCCGTGTAGTAGTCCGAGGCACTGAGCTCATTGGTGAACCGCCCGGGCTCATTTCGCAGCAGCGCGCCGATGCC
>CBINJL010000635.1:0-2247 GCA_966250925.1 uncultured Opitutus sp.
CGAGACAGGCGACAACGGCCTGACCGACGGGGTCGCGGTATTCCACGCCTTCGATGGCGGGAAGGTTGCCCACCTTGATGACCTCGTCGGTCTTCAGGTTGGTCACGTCGACCTCGATCGTGCCCGGCAGGTCCTTGGCGAGACAGCGCACGCGCACCGAGTGCGCGGCGATCTCGAGCACGCCACCCTGGGTCTTCACACCGAAGGCGTCGCCCTTGATGGAGACCGGCACCTCAACTTCGAACTTCTCGTTCTCGTTGATTTCCTGGAAATCGGCGTGGAGGTAGCGATCAGTGATCGGATCGCGCTGCACTTCCTGCAGGAACGAGAGGGACGGCTTGTCGCTGCCCTTCTTGGCGAGCTCGATGATGATCTTGCGGCCGGCGATCTGCTTGAGCAGCTGACGGAACGCAGCGGAATCGATCGCGAGCTTCGTCGGCTCGCTGTGCTTGCCGTAGAGGATCGCGGGGATCTGGTTAACCTTGCGCAAACGACGGGAAGCGGAGCGGCCGGTCTGTTCGCGGGTGAATACGTTGAGTTTGGTGGATGTTGACATGACTTTCGTTCCCCCTGTCACCCCGGAATTGGAGGCAGGCGTAGTGGAAAAGAGCGAGACGGCATAGAATTGCGGACGCCAAGGCAACCAAATCTTTGCGGGCGGATTTTTTTTGCGCAGAAAGTGGCAATTGGAGCATTGACAAACCCCGTGGCGCCCCTGTTCTTCGGCGGCTCTTTCTTGCCCGGTAGCTCAGTGGCAGAGCAGGTGACTGTTAATCACTTGGTCGCTGGTTCGACCCCAGCCCGGGCAGCCACTTTTTGAAACCCTTCGGTCTGCCGAAGGGTTTTTTGTTGGTCCTTAGCCATCCTGCCAAGGGTCGAACGGCGCGACTTTCCGCCTCCGGCGGGTCGCAGGTGTCAAGCACGCGCCTCCGGCGCTAAACGACCCCAGCCCGGGCAGCCATTTTTTGAAACCCTTCGGTCGGCCGGAGAGTTTTGGTGGGTCGAAAATGACCTCATCGCATGGCAGACGCGGCGTGATCCCTTCCTTCAGGATCACCGGTGCGGCTCCCACGGAGCCTACCCGACGTGCCCCCGGGCAACGGCCCGCTGACCCCTCGTTCAATGGTTTTTATGCACGTCTCTTGCGATAGTTCGGGGAGTGCATCCCGCCGGTTTCAGAACCGTTGAATCCTACCGCGAGACGACGTCCCCACACGTTGCGCCCCGCCTGTCTTGCCATCGGAAGCCACGCGAAATTCCGCGACGAACAACAGCACCAAACCGCCCCACCGCGCCCGCCTCGGAGCGGCCAACTGCGCCGCACTGGAGAACTGTGATCTTTCCCTTCATACCGACTATGAAAACACCTGCACATCCTTCCTTCTGCGGCTTAACTTCATCCCACGGCCGATCACGGCGACGCTTGTTTCTGGCGCTTCTGGTCAGCGTCTTCCTGCCGGTGGCCGTTTTTGCCGGAGGCCGTCCCAGCGATACGACCAAGGACTTTTTCTTTCATCTCAACACGGGATGGGTGGAGCCCGACAGCAGCACGGTTGAAGGCGATCTGACCTTTGGCGCCGGTCTCATGTATTGGCCGGAAAAGTGGCACGTCGGCACCGTCCTCGACCTGAGCTACACCCGTTTCGACGTGTCCAACTCCGCCTTGGATCGGATCAATGACAGCATCGCCAGCGATCCCAACAACTCCGGGACCGTCGACGGCGGCAACATTCGCAACTGGAAGGTGGCGCTCAATCTGGTCTGGGGCCCGGGCTCGTCGTCCAACGGCTTGTATGTCACCGGCGGAGTGAGTGCGAACTTCCTCGAAGGGCGCCTCACTCACACCGGACTGGTCTATTATCCACCCTATTGCGATCCGTGGATTTGGTGGTGGTGCGCCCCCGGCGGCATCGGCACCGGCGATATCATCCGGGCTAAGGAATCCACCACCCGCATGGGCTACAACGTCGGCCTCGGCTGGAACTTCGACTTCGATGTCTCGTCGGTCTTCATCGAGATAAAATATGAGGCGATCGATACGGGTGGAGATACCGCCGACTTCGTGCCGCTCACCATCGGCATCCGCTACTGAACGCGTATCCCGCTCCTGATCGCGCCCGCTTCGACGACCGCATCCAGAAACCGGATACGGCTGAGATCCTGCGCGACTCATAACTAGGGCGGCGGGAAGGCCGCCCTGCGCCGGCCCTCATCCGCGCCCCCCCATCCTGCCCGTGTGCGGATCGA
>CBINJL010000636.1:0-2246 GCA_966250925.1 uncultured Opitutus sp.
TCTCGCGCGCGGGTTCGGGCAAACCGGCCAGCAGGCGCAGCGCGGGCAGGACATAGCGGTGCAGGCAGGTGTAGGTTGAAACCGGGTTGCCGGGCAGCGCGAAGACCGGAGTGCCGCGCGAGGTCGTGCCAAACCAGAGGGGTTTGCCCGGTCGCTGGGCCACGCCACGCAGGCGCTCCTTCACGCCGAGTTCGGCCAACGCCTGCGGCACGTGGTCGAGTTTGCCTTTCGAGACGCCGCCGGTGAGCACCACCACGTCGAACTCCGCCAGAATCCGCCGCAGCGCCGTATCGATTTCCGCCCGGTGATCGCGCAGGTGAAACCGTTCGAGGCGCCCGGCGAGTCCGCTTTGCGCGAGGGCGGCGCGCAGGGCGTGGTCGTTGGATTTGCGCACTTGGTGCGCGGCGACATGCGGGGTGTCGACCTCGACCAACTCGTCGCCAGTCGCCACGATGGCGATGCTGGGGCGGGCTGCGACGCGCACTTGTGCCGCGCCGACGCTGGCGGCCACCGCGATCTCGCGTCCGGTCAGCCGGGTTCCCGTCGGCACCAACTCGCGTCCGATCGCAAAATCCGAACCGAGGCGGTGAATGTTTTGCCCGGTCGCACAACCTGCTCCCGGCGCGAGCCGCATACGATCGCCGGTGCGCACCGCTTCCTCGTAGGGCACGATGGCATCGGCGCCTCCGGGCAACACGGCGCCGGTGGCGATCTCGATCACGAGTCCGGGCGCCGCCAGCGTCTGCGCCATCATGCCGGCGGCTTGAAATCCCGTGATGCGCAACCCTTCCCCGTCCGCGCCGGCGGCGAGATCGGCGCTGCGCACGGCGAAGCCGTCCATCGTCACGCGGTCAAACGGCGGCAACGGCCGGTCCGCGACGATCCCGCGGCGCAACACCCGGCCATGCGCGGCGGCGAGCGGACAATCCTCGGAAGGCAACGGTCGCAGGTGGGCGGCGATGGTGGCGGCGGCTTCGGCGGGAGTGGCGAGCATGGCGGAGGGCGGGCGTTTCACGAAGAGCGCAAAGTGTGCCGGTTTCAACCCCGGGAACTGCGGCGTCAACCGTGAGCCGGGGGTTGTGTTGCGGGCAAAGCGCGTCTGAGTGTGGTCCTTCATGCCCACCGGCAACGTGCAAGACACCCAGGGACGCCCCGTGCGCGATCTGCGCATTTCCGTGACCGATCGCTGCAACTTTCGGTGTCCGTATTGCATGCCCCGCGAGGTCTTCGGCCCGGGTTATCCGTTTCTGCGCGATCCGCAGTTGATGACGCCCGACGAGATTGTGCGCATCGCCGGTGCGTTCGTGGCGCTCGGCGTCGAAAAGATCCGGCTCACCGGCGGCGAACCGCTGCTGCGGCGCGACTTGCCCGATCTGGTGCGGCGATTAAAAACCGAACTCGGCGTGCGCGACGTGGCGCTCACCACCAACGGCTGGCTGTTGGAACGACGGCTCGATGAGCTGCGCGTCGCCGGTCTGGATCGGTTGAACATCTCGGTCGATTCGCTCGATGCCGCCACGGCCGGGCGCATGAACGGCCAGGGGCTCGATCCGGCGCGAGTGCTGGCGGCGATCGAGGCGGCGGCGGCGCATGGCTTTCGGATCAAGATCAACATGGTCGTGCAGCGCGGCGTGAACGACCACGAGATCGAGCCGATGGCGGCGTATTTTCGCGACCGCAGGCTGCCGTTGCGGTTCATCGAGTTCATGGATGTCGGCAACACCAACCATTGGACGGGTAACCAGGTCGTGCCGGCGGAGGAAATCGTGCAACGCCTCGGCGCCCGCTGGCCGCTGGAGCCGATCGGCCCGGCGTATCGCGGCGAAGTGGCGGCGCGTTATCGGTATCGCGACGGCGCGGGCGAGATCGGCATCATCGCCTCGATCACCGAACCGTTTTGCCGCGACTGCCACCGGGCGCGCCTTTCGGCCGACGGCAAACTCTACACCTGTCTCTTCACTGCGCTGGGCTGGGACGTGCTCGGGTGTCTGCGTTCGGGCGCCACCGACGCGGAACTGCGCGACTACGTGGCGCGGGTCTGGGCCGGGCGCCGCGATCGTTACTCCGACGAACGGGCGGAAGTCCTCGCCAACGGTGAAGCCCGGGCCAAGGCGGAGATGAGTTACCTCGGGGGATGACGCCGCAGTTTTTACAGAAGAGAACGAAGTAGGCAGGACTTCTGTTTTCACAGGAAGAAACAGAGGAAAACGGAGATTTCTGCGCTGTGCTCTTCGTGATCCCTCTAT
>CBINJL010000637.1:0-2245 GCA_966250925.1 uncultured Opitutus sp.
GGCATCGACGCGACCGTGACGACCAAACTCAAGGATGCCGGCGCCGTTCTCTGGGGCCGCGCGAATCTCGACGAGTTTGCCATGGGCTCGTCCACGGAAAACTCCGCCTTCAAGGCCACCGCCAATCCCTACGATCTCACCCGCGTGCCCGGTGGCAGTTCGGGCGGGAGCGCGGCGGCGCTGGCGGCGGGCGAGGCGATTGCGACGCTCGGTTCCGACACCGGCGGGTCCATCCGTCAGCCGGCGGCGTTCTGCAACGTGGTCGGCTTGAAGCCCACCTACGGTCTGATTTCGCGCTACGGTCTGGCGGCGTTTGCCTCCTCGCTTGATCAGATCGGTCCGTTCACCCGCACGGTGGAAGACGCGGCGATAATGCTCGGCACCCTGGCCGGACACGACCGCCGGGACTCGACGTCGTTCAAGACCGACATCCCGGATTATCGCGCCGCCCTCGCGCAAAAGAAAGGCCCGTGGAAACTCGGCGTGCCGCAGGAATACTTCGGCGCCGGCCTCGATCCGGAGGTTGGTGCGGCGATCGAAAAAGCCATCGCGTTTTATCGTGAACAGGGTTGCGAGATCGTCGACGTGTCGCTGCCGCACACCGAGTATTGTCTGAGCGTTTACTACATCATCGCGACGGCCGAGGCGTCGTCGAACCTCGCCCGTTACGACGGCATCCGCTACACCCATCGTAGCGCCGAGGCGAAGGATGTGGTTGATCTCTACTACAAGTCGCGGGCGGAAGGCTTCGGTTCCGAAGTGAAGCGCCGCATCATTCTCGGCACCTACGTGCTGAGCAGCGGTTACTACGACGCCTACTACCTGCGCGCGCAAAAGGTGCGCACGTTGATCCGGCAGGATTTCCTCAACGCCTACGAAAAGGTCGACGCCATCCTCGCGCCGACCTCGCCGACGCCGGCATTCAAGCGCGGCGAGAAGTCGGCCGATCCGCTGACGATGTATTTGTCCGACATCTACACCATCGGCGTGAATCTCGCCGGACTGCCCGGCATTTCCATTCCGGCCGGTTTCAGTTCCGACGGTCTGCCCATCGGTCTCCAGCTCATCGGCCAACCCTACCGCGAAGCCGATCTCCTCGCCATCGCCCACACCTACGACTCCGCTCACGATTGGGCGTTCCGCCGTCCGCAACTTTGATTTTTTGCCCACGAAACACACGAAAAGACACGAAAGCATTTTTGGGTTTTTGTGTGATTTCGTGTGTTTCGTGGGCCTTCTCCGAAAATGAATTACGAAGCTGTCATCGGACTTGAGGTCCACGTGCAGGTTAAGACTGCGTCGAAGATTTTTACCCGCGTCGGGCAGGGCTACGGCCACGCTGAAAACACGCTGACCGATCCCGTGGTGCTCGCGTTGCCGGGCACATTGCCGGTGATGAACAAGGCCGCGCTGGACGCCATCATCAAGGCCGGCCTGATGCTGCATTGCGAGATCGCCGACGTGTGCAAGTGGGACCGCAAAAACTACTTCTATCCGGACTCGCCGAAGAACTACCAGATCTCGCAATACGACCAGCCGATGTGTCTCGGAGGCTACGTCGAGATCGAGTTGCCCGGCTCGTCGCGCAATGTGATGGGCGAGCATAAACAGATCCCGCTCACTCGCATCCATCTCGAAGAGGATGTCGGCAAACTCAGTCACTTCGCCAACGATTCGCTGGTCGACTACAACCGCGCCGGCACGCCGTTGATGGAAATCGTTTCCGAGCCTGCGATCACTTCGGCTGAGGAAGCCTACGCTTACCTCACTGCGCTGCGCACGCTGATGGTTTACGCCGGCATTTCAGACTGCGACATGGAGAAGGGGCAGATGCGTTGCGACGCCAACATCTCGATCCGGCCAGTCGGCCAAACCGCGCTCGGCACCAAGGTCGAGTTGAAGAATCTCAACTCCATTTCCTACGTGCGCGACGGCATCGCCCACGAAATCAAACGCCAGCTCGCTGTGGTCAAAGCGGGCGGTGTGATCGTGCAGGAGACGCGCGACTACGACGGCGTGACCGGTGCCTCGCAGTCGCTGCGCACCAAGGAAGACGCGCACGACTACCGCTACTTTCCCGATCCGGATCTTTTGCCGGTGCGTGTCGACGCGGCCTGGAAAACCCGTCTCGCCGCCGAATGCCCGGAACGGCCGTTCGACAAACAGCGCCGTTTCATGGCCGACTACGATGCGCCCTACACGATCACCTCGGTGCTCGTGCCGGATCGCGCGCTGAGCGACTACT
>CBINJL010000638.1:0-2240 GCA_966250925.1 uncultured Opitutus sp.
CGATGCGGGCAGCTTCTCCACCAGCGCTGCGACCAAGGCGTCGAGGCCGGGCGACTCCGCCTCAAAATCGACCGGGATGCCGACCTTTTTCATCGTGGCCGAAGTCTGCGGACCGATCGATCCGGCGAGCGGTTTGCGTGCCTGCGGACCAAGCGCCAACGCACCGGCCTGTTTGGCGAAGTTGGCCGCGGCCGAAGAACTGGCGAAGAGAATCGCGTCGGCACCGCGCTCGCGAAAATCGTCCGCCGCCGGATGATCACTGAGATCGAGCTGCTCGGTGCGATACAGCGGCAACGTATCCACAATGGCACGACCTTCGGCTTCGAGGCGCTTGATGAGTGTGTCGCGGTTGAGGTTGCCGGTCACGACCACCACCTTGGCACTGTCGAGACTGTCGGTCGCGATCAGCGCATCGGCCAGGTGGTCCGCGGTGGCGATCTCGGGTTGGCACTCGATGCGCACCCCGCGCGCCCGCACCGCCTCGGCGGTCGCTTCGCCGACACAGGCGAAACGCAGCAGCCCCAGCGCACGAATGTCGTCGAACGCCTTGTCGAAAAGATCGAAGAAGATGCGCACTCCGTTCGCGCTGGTGAACACGATCCAATCGTAGGACCCCAGTTCGGAGAACACGTCGACCACGACTTCGCGTTCGACCGCCGGCACCACATTGATCAAGGGCAGTTCGATTACCTCGGCGCCCAGATGTTCGAGCCGCTGACGCAATCCGCTGTTGCCATCGCGGGTGCGGGTGATGACCACACGACGCCCGAAGAGCGACAGGTGTTCGAACCAGTCGACCGTTTCCTGATGGCGCACGACTTCGCCCACAAAAACGACGGCGGGCGCTTTTAATCCCGCCTGTTGCACCGTTTCGGCAAGCGTGGCGACGGTCGCAATGACGCTGCGTTGCCGGCCAAGCGAAGCCCATTGCACCACCGCGGCGGGAGTCTCGGGCGAAAGGCCACCAGCCTGCAGACCCGCCAGAATATCCGGGAGCCGACTCATGCCCATGTAGATGGCCAGAGTGGTGTTTTTCAGTCCGCCCAGTTTCGGCCAGTCGACCTGCAACTCGTGTTTGGTCGGATCTTCATGGCCGGTCACCAGCACCAAGGATGAACTCGTGTTGCGTTGAGTCAGCGGAATGCCCGCATAAGCGCCGGCCGCGAGCGCGGCGGTCACCCCTGGCACCACCTCGAAGCGGATGCCATCGGCGGCCAGCGCTCGGGCTTCCTCGCCGCCCCGACCAAAAACATAGGGATCGCCGCCCTTCAGGCGCACGACTTCCGCGCCCGCCTTGGCCCGCGCGACCAGCAAGGCCTCGATCTCATCCTGGGGCACGGCGTGAAATCCGGCCCGTTTGCCGACATACACCACTTCGCACCCGGTCTTGCACCAGCTCACCAGGTCAGGGTGCACCAGATAGTCGTAAACGAGCACATCGGCCCGCGCAATGAGCTCGCGCGCTCGAAACGTCACGAGGCCGAGGTCGCCCGGACCTGCCCCCACCAAGTATACTGTGCCTGCTGCTGCCATGGATGAACCACCACCCGTCGCACAAACCCCGCGCCGAGCCAAGCCCGCGCTGCGGTTGTTTTAGGCGGCCGATATCCGGCCCGGCATCGTGGAGCTCCGCCGATCCCGCAGCCGTCAAGCGAGCCCATGAGCTCAATTGCTAATAGTTTTTAAATCCCGCCCCGGGAAGAATTACGTATTCGCTAATTGGTTGCACACCTAGGAATAATCCCCTAGTCGTTCTTCAGAATCCATGCCAGCCCCTGTCATCCGCTCCTTCCTCGTTTTTGCCGGCGTGCTCGTCGGCCTCGGGACGGCGCACGCGCAGGTCACGCTGCGAGTCTGGTCGAGCAACAGTAATCAAAACTTTGCCCGCAACCAGAACTGGTCCGGCAATAACCATCCTGATTCCACCACCGAGGCGGCGGTCTTCAGCGGCACTGGCAGTCAGACGTCGGTCAACATGAATGCCAACCGGACCATCGGCCAACTGCGGTTCACCACCGGGTCCAACGCGATCACGTTCAACCAGAACAGCATTCTTACCATCAACGCCGGCAATTTTTCCGCCGTAGGTATCGATCATCAGAAGTCCTGGACCACGCATACCTTCAACAACCGCATGGCACTCGGTTCGGGTCAGACGTGGCAGACCACCGCCGATGGCGGTCAGCTTCGGTTTACCGACGACGTCAATCTGGGCAGCCATACGCTCACCCTGCACAACA
>CBINJL010000639.1:0-2240 GCA_966250925.1 uncultured Opitutus sp.
GAAATAGCGCGAATAAAGGGTGATTTTTGCAACTGCAACACACCGCCGATGCGCACGAGGTGGCGATGGAAACCTTTGTGCGGCTGCATCGCGCCGCCCCGCGCTTGCGTCCCGACACCCGACTCGGCGCCTGGCTCTTCACCGCCACGGCGAATCTTTGTCGCAACCGTCTCCGCTGGCGGCGGCGCCACCCGGGCGACAGTTGGGAGGAAATGACCGAGACCGGTGAACCCGCCGGCACGCACCCCCTCGGCACCGTGGCGCCCGATCCCGCCGCCCAGGCGGAGCGCAGTGATCGCGCCACCGCGCTGGTTGGCGCCATCGAAGACCTGCCGCACCGCCTCAAAACCGTGGTGCTGCTGCATCATTTCGACGGCCTGAGCTATCAGGAGATCGGCGAGATCGTCGGCTGCTCGCCGCGAGGGGTCGAAACCCGGCTTTACCGCGCCCGACAGCAACTGCGCGAGAGGCTGACGCGGCGCCTGGCCGACTGACGATGCGGCGCATCCAAATCGTGGATACCGCGCCGACGCGGAAAGTCAGCGCACTTTTAATGATGCATCACTGCGCCACGGGCTGGCCTTCGCGGAAACGAAATTCCTGGCGCACGCGCACGGCCACTTCGCGGCCCCGGCAGGTCGGGGGTTCGAATCTCCACGTGCGCACTGCGGCCAGAGCGAGCGCGCCCAACTCGTCGAAGGCCGCGCTGGCGATGGCCGGCATGCGCACGGCGCCGTCACGGTCGATGTAGAAATCCACCACCACCTCGCCCACGATGCCCTGCCGCGCGAGCTCGGTCGGAAACGGCGGTGGCGCGATCGCGAGCGGAACCGGAATCGAATCGAGCTCGCGCAGGGTCGGCAATTGGAACGCCCGATCCCGCGCCCGGCCGCCCTGCAGATAAAGATCCACGATGGCCTGGAAGTCGCTGTTGATGATGATGCCGTCGGTCTTGAACTCGATCGGCACTTCAGCACGCAACGGGATGGCGCGACCGTCGACCCGCGCCGGTTTGTAGGAGGCCTTGCGCACGATGTCTTCCGCGCTTTCCGCAAAATAGTGGTGGCTCGCCTCGGTCACGAGGTAGTCGATCAGCCGACCGTTTTCGTCGACCTCGATCACGACCTTGGCGTAGCCGTCCATGCCGCGCAGCTTCGCTTCGCGCGGATATTCCACATTGCGCGCGATGATTTCCACCGGTTGATCGCCGCTGAGCCCGGAAGCCGAAAGCGCAAGCGGCAGACAGAGCAGCGACAGCACGAAGATTAACGGAGGACGAGACATGACGGCGGAGGTTCGGTATCAGGCCAAACCCCGCAAGTCACCGTTTCCCTTCACCCGTCGTGGTGGTGCACGATTACGGCATCGCACCGGGTTTCGGGTTGCGCGCCCGGAGCCGTCGCGAAAGATTCCTCGCTCCCCGTCGCCCGTCGGTTCGTCCGCTCAGCGCGTGCGCTCCGTGCGGGTTGTTTTTCTTCCCAAACCGAAAACCAAACCATGCCCAGACCCGTCACCCTGTTCACCGGCCAGTGGGCCGATCTTCCGCTCGAAAAACTCGCTCCGCTGGCCAAGGCCATGGGCTACGACGGCCTCGAACTCGCCTGCTGGGGCGACCACTTCGATGTCGATGCCGCCAACGCGAAATACATCCGCGAGAAATGGGAGCTGCTCGCCGACAACGGCCTCGAGTGCTACGCCATTTCCAACCACCTCGTCGGTCAGGCCATCTGCGACAACATCGACGACCGCCACAAGGCCATCCTCTCGCCCGCGGTCTGGGGTGACGGCAAACCCGAAGGCGTGCGCAAACGTGCCGCCAAGCAGCTCATCAAAACCGCCAAGGCCGCCCGCAAATTCTTCGACGCCAAACCCGGTGCCCGCAAAGGCGCTCCGGTCACGGTCAATGGCTTCACCGGTTCGTCCATCTGGCACTCGATCTACGCCTTCCCGCCGACGTCGATGGCGTATTGGCAGGCCGGCTTCGACGACTTTGCCAAACGTTTCGGCCCGATCATGGACGCGTTTGACCAGGAGAACGTGAACTTCGGCCTCGAAGTGCATCCGACCGAAATCGCGTTCGACATTGCCTCCGCCCACACCGCGCTCAAGGCGCTCAAGGGCCACAAGCGTTTCGGCTTCAACTACGATCCGTCCCACCTCGGGTATCAGGGCGTCGACTACGTGAAGTTCATCCGCGAGTTCTCCGACCGCATCTACCACGTCCACATGAAGGACGTGTG
>CBINJL010000640.1:0-2224 GCA_966250925.1 uncultured Opitutus sp.
GAGCGCGCGCTCCCAGGGTCCTTGCGTGTGATAGGTGCGACTGCTGAGTCCGCCAATGGCACGGTTGACCACGTTGTAGGTATTCGCATCGACGATTTCCGTCAGCGGTTCGCCCCAGCCCCACTCGCCGTTGGCGCCGTCGCCGCCGCCGTTGCGCACCGTCGAATCGCCGATGAGCACGATCGACGGCAGGTCCGCGTTCTTAGGCTCCGGCAGATTCAGCCAGCCGATGCGATCCTCCGGCACGCCCGCACCGGTCGACGAAAACCAGTCGTGCAACGCGTCGATCTTGCCGCGACGCAGTCCCTTTAATCCGGACACGACCAGGGCCGCGTTGAGGCGCGCGCCTTCTTCGTTCGTATGCACATAGTCAGCGGTGAAAAAGGTCTTCGCCGCGTCGCGGCCGAGCTCCTGATAGGAATTCGCAATCAGCCGGGTGAGATCGACAAAACCCAGTCCCGCCTCAGCGGCGAGTTGATGCAGCCAGAGGCGATACGATCCCGAACCGCGCTCCACCTTGCCGTCCTCCCAAATATCGCGCACCGTCAGCGACAACAGCACCGGCGTCGCGCCCGCCGCCTGCACGTCGGCAATCATCTCGCGCACATACGACCCAAAGGTCCGCACCACCTCGTGTTTGCCGGTGACGGCGTTGTCGATCGCTTCCGTCTCGTCGCCCAGCCCCGGCAACGAACCGCGGGCACGCAACGGCCGGTCCGAGCCCGGCGGTTCACGGTTGATCGCACCGCCGTCGTTGTGACCGAACTGGATCAGGACCACGTCGCCGGACTTCAACTCCGCGAGCAATTTTTCCCAATGCCCTTCGGTGATGAAGGTGCGACTGCTGCGGCCGCCCCTTGCGCGGTTGGCGAGGTTGACTTTGGTCGCATCAAAAAAGACGCCGAACGGCTCGCCCCACCCTTGAATGTCCGGATTGCCGTTGCGCGCCGCGGTGGAATCGCCGGCGATGAACAGGGTCGGCAGATCCGGATTCAGTTCGGGCGCGACGGGCGTTTCATCGGCCGCGCGAAGTCCGGTCAGCGACAGGACCAGGGTGAGAAAAAGGAAGCTTCGTTTCATGGCAGGGGTTGGGTTGGGCACGATCCGACGGCGGCGGGCAACCTCGCGCCGGGCCGCAACGTCACCTGAAACCCCGCGGCCCGACGCCAGGTCGGGCGCAACAAGAAGGTGGACGCCACAGGCTGTCGCGGATGGCGGGACTAGACAGTCCGATTTATCATGAGGGCTGACAATTCCGATTCCGTCCGTTTCCCTGCCCCGCATGCGTTTCCGCCTTCTGCCGCTCCTCGCTCTTTCCGTCCTGACGTTGTCCGCGGCCAGCGACAGCCACCGCACCACTTTTGACAAACCCGGCGACGTCGCCGACTGGGTGGTGGAACAACAACCCGGCGGCAGTGTGCGCATCGCGGATGGCGCGCTGGTGATCGACGACGAGGCCGGCTGCACCGTCTGGTTCAAACGCGAGCTGCACGCCCCGCTGCGTATCCGTTATCAGGCTACAGTCACTTCCGCCGGTCGCGTCTCCGACCTGAACTGTTTCTGGATGGCGAGCGATCCCGATCATCCCGGCGATCTGTTTGCCCCCGACCATGGTCGCACCGGCAAGTTCGCCACCTACGATCAACTGCGGCTCTACTACGTCGGCTACGGCGGCAACGCCAACTCCACCACCCGCTTCCGCCGCTACGACGGCACCGGCGCCCGCCCCTTGTCGCCCGATCATGACCTGACGGCGAACGAGTTCATGCTGATCCCGGATCACACCTACACAATCGAGCTCACGGTCGATAAAGCGGGCAAGGTGACCTACACCCGCGACGGCGAAGTTCTCTTCTCCATCGTTGACCCCGAGCCTCTGCTGCGCGGCTGGTTCGGCTTCCGCACCGTCGACAGCATCACGCGCATCACCGCCTTCGAAATCGAGTCGGGCGAGTAAGGACCCTCAGTTTCGGCGCACCACCGCCGGTTCGCCGGCAGCCAGCATCAACGGCATTTCGTGTCCGGCGAACTCCACCACAATGGCTTGATTCCTGTCACTGGTGATCGTCGCTTCGATCAGTGCGTCGTTCTGCTTCGGCGCATATCAGGCCGCATCGAGGTTCCAGGTGGGGTTTGCTCGGGTGGTCACCGACTGCGCCACATTTTCCTTGCTGTGCGACGTAATCGTCGCACCTGAGCACCGCGGACGCGACCTGGGAAAACA
>CBINJL010000641.1:0-2222 GCA_966250925.1 uncultured Opitutus sp.
GACGACCTTCTGAATGGTGATACTGTCATCCGCAAGAAGGATTCTTTTCGGCATGGTTCGCTCCGCTGGGATCGGCCAGCAAGCTACCACGTACACCTCGACGGGACAAGAGCTTACGGATGACGGACCCCTTCCTGATCCTCGGTCATCGCGGCAGTCCGAAACGCTTTCCGGAGAACACGATCTCGTCCTTCGACGAGACCCTTCGCGCGGGCGCCGACGGCTTCGAAACCGACCTCCGTCTGCTCTTCGATCGAACCGCCGTAATCATCGGTGCGCAGGTTGGTGCCGCTCTGCAGAAACTGATCGAGCAGGTAACCGTTGGCCCCGTGGATTTCGACGCCGTCGAAACCAGCGGTCTGCGCATTCTCGGCGCCACGGCGATAGGCTTCGACGATGGTCTTGATTTCGGCCCGTTCCAACGCCCGCGGAATTTCGAAGGCCTTGTGAGGACGGATCAGCGAAACGTGGCCGTCCGGACGCACCGCCGACGGCGCGACCGGCTGGCGGCCATCCAGATAGAGCGGATCGGAAATCCGGCCTACGTGCCAGAGTTGAAGAAAAATCCGACCACCCGCGGCATGCACCGCCGCCGTGACCTGCTTCCAACCTTCCACCTGCTCCGCCGACCAGATGCCCGGCGTGTCAGGATAACCCACGCCCATCGGATCGACCGAAGTCGCCTCACTGAGAATCAGGCCGGCGGAGGCGCGTTGCGCATAATACTCCGCCATCAGCGCAGTGGGCACCCGACCCGCGCCGGCACGGCAGCGGGTCAGCGGCGCCATGATCACGCGATTGGGCAATTCAAGTGCACCCACGCGCAGCGGCGTGGCGAAGTTGGGAACGGTTGCGGTCATAAGAGTGGTTGTGATTAAAATTTGGATACAGCCGAGGCACGCTTCCCGCGGTTAAGCGGTGGCGGCGCGGTCGATCGCCTGCAGGATGGCGGCGGCCGATTGCAGCCCGACCAGCCGATCAACTTCGCGACCGTCGCGAAACAGCAGCAGCGTGGGCAGCGCGCGCACACCGTGATCGAGCGCCGGACGCGGCTCCGCATCCACGTCGAGCTTTACGACCCGCACGGCCTCGGCCCGCTCGGCTGCGACCTGCTCGAGCACCGGCGCCAGCGCCTTGCACGGACCGCACCACCCGGCCCAAAAATCGACCAAAACCAAGCGCTCACGCGAGGCCTCGATCACATCGGCCTCAAAATCGGCCGCAGTGGTGGAAACGATGTCAACTGTCGTGGATTGCATGATAGTTGACTAATCGTCTAGTTTCATGGAAACGCAACCGGCTCGGGCGTTTTTCCGCCAATTCCCAAGCGGCCGGCGACACCGCACCGGCTCTGCTCCCCGTTCAACCCGCAGCCGCAGCCTGCTGACGCCGTGCGCCCAGGTGCTCGCACATGCGATCACCGAGATCGCTCAAGCGCTCGATGTCGTCATGCACCCGCGCCTGCGCGATCATGCCTTCATAAAACGCCATGGCGCAGCGAGCCTTCGCTGTCGCGTCGCCCGCCGCAATGAGACCGAGCGCCTGCGCATCCTGAATTGCCCGCTCCCAATAGGTGACTTTTTTGTCCAGAATCTCCCGCACTTTGTCGCGGATGGCCGCGTCGAGGTTGCAGATTTCCGACCCCAGCGAACACAGTGGACACCCCAGCACGTGGCCGTGGCGCACCTTCATCTCCTTCTGGAAATCGTAGACGGCATCGCAACGCGCCCGCATTCGTTCCAACGGATTTTTGTCCGCCGCGAACCAGCCATCGAGCTGACGTTTCTGCTCCTGCCACATGCGTTCGAGCGCGCTCACCGCCAGTTCGGATTTCGACGCGAAGTAGTAATAGAAACTGCCTTTGCGCACATCCGCGCGGCGACAAATGTCGTCGACCGACACCGCGCCGTAGCTCTCCTCCCACATGAGGGAGAGCGCGGCGTCCATCAAACGTTGATCGGCATCACTGGTGCGGCCCATGGTCGCGCAACGTAGGTCCCGGCCCGGCGGAATCAAGTCCGCGGCTCATATTGCGTCACTCCCCTGTAACGGATGCAGCCGCCGATGCCGCGCCCCGAGCGTGCCGCAGACAAAGAGTTGCAGCGGGTGGTAGAGCATGATCGGCAACAAAATCAAACCGAGTCCCGGATGCGCGCCGAAGATGACTTTCGCCAACGGCACGCCCGTCGTCACGACCGCCGCCGCCGCGACACCACCTTCCC
>CBINJL010000642.1:0-2214 GCA_966250925.1 uncultured Opitutus sp.
GCGCAAGGACCACGCCCAGCAGCACGACAAGGGGCAAGGCGAGGGTGGCGAAGTTGGCGCCGAAATTTTCCACTATCGAGGCGGCTTCCCACGAGCCAGCCGGCACGAGCCGCTGATCGCCCAGGGTTTTGGTCAGCGCCGTGCGGCCGGTGACAAAAATCAAAGTCAGCGGCCAGGCCGCGACGACGGTTGCGGCGCCGATGAGCGTGATGCGGGAGAGGCGACGGCCGGTCGTGTCCGAGGCCTGCACCTGTTGTAACCGTTGCAGCACTTCACCTGCCGCCAGCCAACTGAGTGCCAGCGCCGGCAGGGCGTCGTCGTGGAGCCATGCGAGTCGATCGGGTAAGGCGACGATCAGCCAGGCGATGAGTGTGACAACGGCCCCGGCCACGCTCCACGCGCGCCACGGCAGGGGCGGATTTTCGCTACGCTTCCAGGCCAACACGGCGCCGGTTACGATAAGACCGCTAAGGAGGAGCCCGGCGATGGCCGGAGCGATTGCGGCGAGCAGGCCACCGAAAACACCGGCGACGCCAAACCAAGAGCCTGCCTGACGCGGCGTGGCGCACCCCAGCGCGAGGGCAGCCAGGCCAACCACGACCAGCAAGGCCGCGAGCGCACCGGCGTGAGGCGCGCCGGGGGCGAAACTGTGGGCGAAGGGAAAGGCGAATAACAGTGTCCATCCGGCGGCCAGGGCGGCGGGTGTGCCGAAACGGGGCCAGAAAAAATGGGCGACACCGAGCACCGCCAGAAGCAGCGCCAGCGCATCCGCGTGCCGCGCCGCCCATTCCACCGCCAAGCCGCCTTCCCCGGGCGCCAGGTAGGCGACGGAGCCCAACCAGAGTCGATAAAATGGCGGTTCGTCGACGGCATGTCCGACCGGGGCATTGGCCCACGTCGTCGCGCGCACGCGCCACGGGCCGCCGGCGAGCCACGCTTGCGCGGTCATGATCCATTGCATGCTTTCGCGGCTGTTGCCGGCGACCAGTTGTCCACGGCGTCCATCGGCGTATCCGGTCGGCGACGACACATCCGGTGTCGGCGCATCGACCGACCAGGTCGGCAACGCCGACACGGCCAGAAGGCGTTCGGTATGCCGCAGGTGAATCCAGCCGGCCAAGGCAATGCCGACCAGCAGAGCGGCGACACAGACAATGCGATCGGCGGTGCGGGGCAGGAGCATGCGGATTCGCACGCAAGCGACCGCGGCGATTCAGCGCAAGCACGGGGAACGCAAGGGAGCGTGGTGGCACATGCGCGGACTTGCTGGGATGCGGGCGCGACTTCAGCCTGAGCCGATGGGTTTGCCCCGACTCATTCTGTTGCCGGTGTGTTGTGCGCTTGTTTCGCTGTCGGCCGCGCCGCCGCTTGGCGTGCCCTTGCGCGCCCCGTCTCGACCGGACGGAGCGACGCTGTTTACCCGCATGGCGCCCGAACACACCGGCGTGTTCCTGGATAACCGTTTCGACGATCCGCGCATGTGGTGGGAGCGTTACCTGGAGTTTACGGTTGGCGCGATCGGCACTGGAGTGGCGGTGGCGGATTACGACGGCGATGGGAAACCCGACCTGTTTGCCGTCAGCAAAACCGGCCGCAGTCGACTTTGGCGCAATCTGGGCGACTGGCGTTTCGCGGACGTGACGGAGGCCGCGGGATTTGCGGCAACAGCGTCACCGCCAACGTCCAACGACGGAACCGAGCCGGGGTGGCAAACCGCCGCCGCCTGGGCGGACGTGAACAACGACGGTTATCCCGATCTCATGCTCTGCGGTTATCGTCGGCCCAACCAATTGTGGATGAATCGGGGCGACGGCACGTTTGAAGAGCGTGGTGCCGCGGCCGGACTGGCGTTGGTCGATGCGAGCGGAATGCCTTCGTTTGCGGACTTTGATCGCGACGGGTGGATCGACGTTTTTGTGCAGACCAATCTGCTCGATGCCGCGAGGGCGCCGCGCGGACAACGCGATCGGCTGTATCGAAATCGTGGAGACGGCACGTTTATCGACGTCACCGATGCGGCGGGAATCACTGGAGAAACCCAGGGGCATGCCGCCATCTGGTGGGACTACGATGACGATGGCTGGCCCGATCTTTATGTGGCCAACGATTTCTCGGCGCCGGACCAGCTCTGGCACAACCGGCGTGACGGCACCTTCGTGGATCATCGTGAAACCGTGCTCCCTCGCACCCCGTTTTCCGCCATGGGCGCGGATC
>CBINJL010000643.1:0-2203 GCA_966250925.1 uncultured Opitutus sp.
ATCATCGGGCAACGCGGGGCCGAGGTGAAGGCCAGTTTCGGTCCGCTGTTGCTGGCGGTCACGCTGCTGCACTGCGGCGGATTTGCGATCGGTTACGGCCTGGCGCGTTTGCTGCGGATAAAGGAACGCGGCGCCCGGACGATCTCGATTGAAGTGGGCATGCAGAACTCCGGACTCGGCGTGGTGTTGGCCAACCGGCATTTTGCGAATCCGGCGACCGGCGTGGCGCTGGCGGCGGTGCCGTGCGCGATCAGCGCGGTCATGCATTCGGTCATCGGGAGTTTGTGCGCGGGCTGGTGGCGTTGGCGTGACGAGCGCAGTGCGGTGCGGCCGACATTGCCTGCCCGCAGGGAAAACGTCAGCGTCGCGGGATGAGCACGTTTTCCGACGAGTCCACGACGCTGGCGGAGATCAAGGCGCGGGTGCTGGCGTTTGCCCGTGAACGCGACTGGGAGCAGTTTCACGCGCCGAAGAACCTCAGCATGGCACTGGCGGCGGAGGCCGGGGAGCTGATGGAACACTTTCTCTGGAGCACGGCGGAGTCCTCGCGGTCCGCTATCACCGAGCCAGCCCGCCGGGCAAAGATCGAGGAGGAGTTGGCCGATGTGGTGATCTACGCGTTGGAATTTGCCAACATGACCGGGATTGATCTGGCCGCGGCGATCGAGCGCAAGATGGCGGCCAATGCCGCCAAGTATCCGGTGGAAAAGGCCCGCGGTCGCGCGGACAAGTATACGGAGTTGTGAAAGAGCCGGTCCCGGGCGGTGGTAAGGGCTGAGGTTTTACCGCCGCTTAGAACACGTCGCCTTTCCAGCCCCACATACCGCGCTGCACGTCGATGAATTTCACGTAGATGCGGCCTTGGTCGATGCCGAGGTGCTCATGAATCAGGCGGCACAGTTCCGCGCTGAGCCGCTTGGTGTGGCGGCCAGGGATGCCGATCGCCTTCAGCTCCAAAAACGCCACGCCGTCATCGGTGCCGGCGAAGAGCATTTCGGTGTCGGGCTGGACCGCGATCATCACGAAGTCTTCGGGCTTGCCGAGCTCTTCGCTCACGAGAGTCGAGGCGGCCTTCGCCACCGCTTTCTGCGCTTTGGCGGTGACGGGCAGATTCGTCTGAATTTTGAGGTAGGGCATGGCGGGATTCTGGATTTTCGATTCGGGATTTTCGAATCAAAACCGCGTGGCCGGAAACCCGCCCGAGTCGGCTATTTTTCGCCGGGCCGAAATGCCTGCATGATCGCCGGATTCGTTTCCAAGCGTGGTCCGCCGATCAGGTCGACGCAGTAGGGAATGGCCGGGAAAACGGCTTCGAGATTTTCGCGGATGGCTTTGGGGCGACCGGGGAGGTTGACGATCAACGTCGTGCCGCGAATGCCGGCGGTCTGACGCGAGAGAATCGCCGTGGGCACATAGCGGAGCGATGTCGCGCGCATGAGTTCGCCGAACCCAGGCAGCATCCGGGTGCAAACGGCCGCGGTCGCTTCGGGCGTGACATCGCGTGGTGCCGGACCGGTGCCGCCGGTCGTCACGATGAGGGCGCAACCGACCTCATCGGCGAGCCGGATCAATTCGGCTTCGATGCGATCCTGTTCATCCGGGATGATGGCGTAGGCGGGCTCGAAGTCGTTGGTCAGCCATTCGCGCAGGAGAGCGACGCAGGCCTGGCCGGGTTCGTCGGCATACACGCCGGCGGCGGCGCGATCGGAAATATTAATGACGCCGATGCGAATCATGAGGACGGGATGGGCGCAAAAAGAAGCGGCAGGCGCAAAACGATTTCAGCGTGGGTCGGCGTGAAATCGACCAACGATTTCGGTTGGCGTGACACCGCTTGCGCGCAGGGCGCGCAGGCTGAGCGCGTCGTGGCGCTTGGCGAGACGTTCGCCGGTTTCGTCGGTGACGAGCGCGGCGTGATGGTAGGCCGGCACCGGCAGACCGAGCGCACGCAGGAGCAGGATTTGCCGAAAGGTGGATTTGATCAGATCGGCGCCGCGCACCACTTCGGTGATGCCGAGGATGCCATCGTCGACGGCGCACGCGAGTTGGTAGCTGGGCACGTCGTCCTTGCGCCAGACGAGGAAGTCGCCGAAGTCGCGGCCGGCGATCGCGTGCTGTGGGCCGGCGGCGGAGTCGTCGAAGGCAACGCATTCGCCGTCGGGCACGCGGAATCGCCAATTGCACGTCACGGGATTTTCCAACG
>CBINJL010000644.1:0-2203 GCA_966250925.1 uncultured Opitutus sp.
ATCAGCGGCCTCCTGCTCTGGTGGCCGCGCGGCAAGGAAAAGCTCTGGGGCGTGTGGCTCCCGCGCCTGCGTCGCGGGAAAAAGATCGCCCTGCGCGACCTCCACACCCTGCCCGGCCTCTACCTCTTTGCCGTCGCCCTCACCATCATGGTAACCGGCCTGCTCTACACCCAGGTGTGGGGCAACACCGCCTTCGCCGGGCTCTACTTCGGCGGACAACTCCCGGCGTCCTACGTCAGCCCGCCGAAGTCCACGCCGCTCGCCGACGGCGCCGAACCCGCCTCGATCGACGCCCTCATCGCCGAAGCGCGCACGCATTATCCGTTCCCCGAATTCTATCTCGGCGCGCCCCACGAGGACGACGACAGTTGGACGCTGTTCGGTCCCACCGACACCGGCGATCTCGATGACGGCGCGGTCTATCTCGATGCCTCGACCGGCGAAACACTCGACGTGATTCATTATCAGGAACTGTCGGCCGGGGCGACCACCGCGCTGATGTTTTACTCCATCCACACCGGCTCGGTCTTCGGCCTCACCACCAAGATCATCGCCGTCATCGCCTGCCTCGTCATCATCGCCATGAGCATCACCGGCGTATGGATGTGGTGGATACGCCGACCGGCCGGAAAATTTGGCGCACCGCGAAAAACCCGCGGCGAGGAAGTGCCCAAGACCGTGGTCGTCGTCATCGTCGCCCTCGCAATCCTCTTCCCCCTCGTCGGCGCCAGCCTGCTGATCCTCGGCCTCTGCAGCCTCGCCTCCCGCCCATGGCGCCGCCGCGCGTCCGCCACCGTTTCCACTTCCTAGTGTCGAACGCCCGTCCCACGCCGCCCGATGCCTTTGCCAGCGCGATTGAAATTCGCGCCGGCCTCGTGCTGCGCTGGGGACCTGCCGACGCCGTGCTGCGCGGCGGCGACGATACGATCTGCATTGTCAGCCAAATCGATCCGGCGCCGGGGCGCATGATGCTGATCGGGAGCACCCGCCCCGCCGCCTGCCCGACCACCGCCGGCACCTCCGTCGCCGCCGTCGCAATTGCCCGCGATGCGCTCGACGCCTTGCTGGCCGACGACACCAGCCGCGGCGCCGTCGCGCTGCGCCAGTTTGCCCAGTGCACTGTTTCCGCAACGACCGCATCCACCGTGGAACTGCCGCTCACCGCGCGCGCCCGTCTCGCCGTGGAATCGATCGAGCGCTGCCCGTTTGCCGGCGTCTGCCGCACCATGGCGCTGACCGCGCGTTGCCACGACCTGCTGGTCGAATTTCTCACCGCCTGGACCGACGCGCTGCAGTCCGCGCCGACCACCGCCCCCGGCCCGGCCGACGGCGCGCGGCTGGCCGCCGAGATTCTGGAACGCGAATTCGAAACGCCTCCCGGCCTGCCGGAGCTTGCCCAACGCATCGGCCTGAGCGAAACCACGCTCAAGCGGGCCTTCCCCCGTGTTTTCGGCACGACCGTCTTCGGTTATCTGCGCCGGCGTCGCCTGGAGGAAGCCCGTCGTCTGATCGATTCCGGCGCGGCCACCGTGCTCGAAGCGGCCGCCCGCGTCGGCTACAGCAATCCCAGTAATTTTGCCGCCGCGTTTCGACGAGAGTTTGGCCTTAATCCCAAAACCCATCAACTTCGCCACCGCTCCGTCCTTCGCTGAACCACATGCCTGTCGCACCGTTGCGCTCCTCGTCCCTCGCCCTTCGCCTCGTCTGGCTCGCCGCGCTGCTCGCGGCTCCGGCGGTGGCGACCGCACAATCCGAAACCGCTCCGACTCCGACGTTGGGCGCGCCGGACGCCGCCGTGTCCGTGGTCGAAGTGCGCAGCTTCGCCTGCGATCGCTGCCAGGCGTTTCACCGCCACGTCTTTCCGGCCCTGCGTAAGAAGTATTTGGATACAAAACAGATTGCCTGGCGCATCCTGGACACCGCCGTGGCCGGCAGCGAACGCGGCCATCCGATCTTCGAAGCCGCCCGCTGCCTCGCCCGCCAGAATAACTATTGGGAAAACGAAGCACTGCTCTTCGCCAACGCACACCGCCCGTCCAGCATCTTCACCAGCCGCATCGAGGCGGCTCCTGGAATCGATCGCGGCCACTTCAACGAGTGTCTGCGCAGCGGAGCCACCCGTGCTGAAGTGCAGGCCAACTTCCGCGAAATCGACACGCTCAACGTCACCGTACCGGAGTTCTTCAAAGCGTTCGATCAACTG
>CBINJL010000645.1:0-2189 GCA_966250925.1 uncultured Opitutus sp.
AGCGCCGCCTCGATTTGCCTCTCCGCCGATGCACGCGGGCCACGGAGCTGCAGGAAGTGGTCAATCAACAGCGCCGCGAGCTGGTGCTCCGGCAAATCCCCGTCGAGGGTGCTGTCGATGATGTAACGAATTTCTTCCTGGTTGAATTCACCGCCGTCGCGTTTCTTCTCGATCAAGAACTCGAAGGTCGGCTTGATAAACCTGCGTGGAGGCAGAGTGCGTTTCGTCATGTGTGTGGTGAATATCTGAGAGGACCTTTTTGGCCGTAAACCGCTCAGGTTAGACAAATAAATCCTAGGTTGTCGAGCCTAAATAACGGATTCTAATACAGAGACCGTGCCGCTATGGCCGTGCAAACGAGGTAGTTAGGACGTTGTTCACGTGTTGTTCGCAACGTCTTACGCGACACGATGCTCGCCTAATTCCACGCTTGCCGGCGGCGGCGCCCGGGCGGTTGAGTGACAGAATGTCCGTCCCGTTCAACTTCGCCACCGCCCTCGAAGCGGGCATGAATGAAGCCGCCCAGACTCTCGGTCTGGACGCCGCCGTTTTCGCTCCTGAAGTGCGCACGGCCGATCCACGGCACGGTGATTTCCAGGCCAACGGGGTGCTGCCCTACGCCAAACGGACGCGCCAGAATCCCCGCGCCCTCGCCGAGCAGTTCATCGCCGCCCTGCCCGCGTCGCTCACCGCTGCCTTCGACGTGACGGTCGCCGGACCCGGATTTCTCAATTTCGCCCTCAAGCCCGCCACCCTCGACGCTTGGTTGGCGGAGTTTCGCGACGAGTCCCAATTGCGCGCCGGGGCGACTTCCGCCCAACCCGAAGCGGGCAAAACCTTCGTCGTCGATTACAGTTCCCCCAACACGGCCAAACAGATGCACGTCGGCCACCTGCGCTCGATCGTTATCGGCGAGGCGATCTGCCGGCTGCTCGATTTCAGCGGCGCCAAGGTGATTCGCGACAACCACATCGGCGACTGGGGCACCGGTTTCGGTAAACTCATCTGGGCCTACAAACGTCACCTCGATGCCGCGGCGCTGGAAACCGATCCGCTGGAGGAGTTCGAGCGCATCTACAAAGTCGGCAACGCCGCCGCCGACGCCGACGAGACCGTGCTTGAAGCCGCCCGCCAGGAGCTCGTGAAACTCCAGTCCGGCGACGAGGAAAACCTCGCCATCTGGCGTCGCATCAACGCCGTCTCGCTCGAAGCGTTTCAAAAAATCTACGACCAGTTCGGCGTGCGCTTCGACCACACGCTTGGCGAGAGTTTCTACAACGACAAGGTCGGCCAGGTTTACCGCGAGCTCAGCGATCTCGGACTCGCCGTCGAAAGCGAAGGCGCGCTGGTGGTGTTTCATCCCGAACATCCACGCTTCAACACCCAGCCGTTCATCATCCGCAAACGCGACGGCGCGGCCAATTACGCCTCGACCGACCTCGCCACCCTGCTCTTCCGCACCGAGGAGTTTCGCGCCGATGCCTGCATCTATGTGATCGATTCGCGCCAGAGCGATCATTGCCAGCAGCTCTTCCTCACCGCGGAAAAATGGTTCGGCAAAACGCAGCGTCCGCTGCCGCGGCTCGAACACACGTCGTTCGGCACCGTGCTCGGCGAAAACAACAAGCCGCTCAAGACCCGCTCCGGCGAAAACATCAAGCTGCGCGATCTGCTCAACGAAGCCACCGAGCGCGCCGCCCGTCTGGTGGCCGAAAAGAGCGCCGGTCTTTCCGCCGAGGAACAGGCTGCGGTCGCCGCCATCGTCGGCATCGGTTCGGTGCAATACGCCGATCTCTCCCAAAACCGCTCCAGCGACTACGTGTTCTCGTGGGACAAGATGATTTCCCTCGAAGGCAACACCGCCGCCTACCTGCTCTACGCCGTCGCCCGCATCCGCTCCATTTTCCGCAAACTGGAACTCGATCCGACCGATGCCGCGGCCCTCGCCGCCGCCGACGCACTCGCCACCGACACCGAGATCGCGCTGGCGCGCAAGCTCACCAAATTCCCCGACGCCCTGCGCGGCGCGGTGGCGCAACTGCGGCCGCATCTGCTCTGCCTCTACCTCTACGAACTGGCCGGCGAGTTCAGCGCCTTCTACAACGCCGACAAGTTCGCCGTCGATGAAGCGCCCGTCCGCGCCCGCCGTCTGCGCCTTTGTGCCCGCACCCTGCTGCTGCTCGAAACCG
>CBINJL010000646.1:0-2186 GCA_966250925.1 uncultured Opitutus sp.
ACCGCCTGGGCCAAGAACAGCGGGATGCCGACCGCGCCGCCGATCTCCAGACCGAGGTTGCGCGAGATCAGAAAATACGCGCCACCGCCCTTCACCCGGATGTTGGTTGAGATCGCCGAGAGCGACAAACTCGTCAGCAACGTGATCGCGTTGGCGATGAGGAGAATTGTCAGCGCATCCTTCAGCCCCGTCTGCCCGACCACCCAGCCGGTGCGCAGGAACATGATGACGCCGAGAATCGTCAGCACATTGGGCACAAACACCCCGCCAAAGGTGCCAAATTTCACCGGCTCCGCCGCCGCCTTGGTCGAATCACTCTGCTGCATACCTGTTTCCGCCACGCTAGCAGCCCGCCTCCCGTCGCGAAGAGAAATCTCGGACGAGTTTTGCAACCGCCCTGCCGACGCCGACGCGACGGGCTACAGAATGCCGCGCAACGCGTCGATGCCGGTCGATCCGGCCACCACGACCACGAACTCAGCATCCGCCCACGACGCGGCCACGAATTTGCCTTGTTCGTGAATCATCGGCTCCGCCTGCAACGACGCCGGATCGAAGCCCGCCCGCGGCGAAATATACACGTGATACCAACCGGTCTCCCGGCGGAAACAGATCTCGAATACTTCATGCCCGGCAATGTCGATCGAGCGGCACCCATCGCGCCGCAGCGTGCTCAGCGACACCGGCAGGGTTTGCGCACTGAGCCGTGTGCCCGAGTTTTGCAGCCACTCACCAAACACGCCGAGATCTCCGGTATGATTGCGCCCCGGCGGATGCGCCCCCGACAGATCGGCCCGCGCCGTTTTCAGCAACGCGTCCACTCCGGGCAGCAACGCGATCGGGCGGCCCGGCTGCACCCAAAACACGTTCAACATCACCACCAACGCCGCCGCCATCGCGACGGCCCCACCGATCACACCGCCGCGCCGCCACCATGCCCGCGAAGTCCGCCCGTCGCGCGCACCCGACTCGCCCAGCTTGGTGCCAGCTAGAATCGATTCGCGTAATCCCGCTGGCGGCGCGAGTTCCCGCAGCTTCGCCGCAATCCCGCCATCAAACGCCTGCTGACGCTCGAACCAGAGGCGCAACTCCGGATCACGCTGCGCCCGCGCCAATGCCTCCGCCAGCGCAAGATTGCCGGCGTCGGCGCCATTGGGACGATATCCTTCCAGGAGAAACTTGGCTTCTTCGTTCGTCATCGGTCGTTCCCTCCCTGCTTGATGTTGGGAAACTCCACCACGTTAGCCGCATCACCACGCTGCGGATCGTTCTGTTGTGTGCGTTGCGCCAGCAATCGCCGCAACTGCGCCTTCCCGCGCGACAGCCGCGACATCACCGTTCCGATCGGCACGTCCAGCGTCTCCGCGATTTCCTGATAACTGAGGTCTTCCAGATAAAACAACGTCAGCGGCGCGCGAAACACTTCGTCCACTTCCTGCAACGCCTCGACCACCTGATGCGCATCGAGCCGCCGCGCATGATCGACTTCCTCCGCCGCCACGGCCTCCACTGTGGGCGGCAGATCCTCGATCGATTGCGACCGCTGGTCCCGCCGTCGTCCGCGCAAAAACTCCCGATAAAGCGTCGTGAACAGCCATGTCTTCGCCTTCGCCGTTTCACGCAGTTGATGCCCGTGCTTTGCCCAGATGAAAAACGTCTGCTGCACCAGGTCGCACGCATCCGCCTCGCGCCGCGCGAGACTAAGCGCGAAGCGGTAAAGCGGTGCATAGTGCGCATCCACCAGCCGGGTGAAAACATCCTGACTCATCGGCCCATGTGAGCATGCCGCCCCGCCGCCTATTCCCAACCTTCTTTTTCAAAGTGTAACCATAATGGTTACACTTTCCATCGCGATGCTTTACGTCGCCGCGGTCGCGGTGCCATCGTGTGCGGTTCCATGCTGCGAATCTTTCTGCCGCCCAATCTTGCCCAGTCCGCGCCGCGCGATGCGATCGCGCTGAAGATTGCGGTGGATTTGAGCCAGGCGCCCGATCCGGCGCTTCTGCCGGCGCTGGCCGCGTTGCAACGCTTCGGCGCCGCGCCCGCGCCGGTGCTTTTCCTGCAACTCACCCGCGCCCAGTTGCAGGAACTGGTTACCCTCCTGCGCGGCCAGCCGTGTTTTGCCTTCGTCAATGCGCCGCAGAAATCGCTGCTTTGGGTCGGTCCGCTGCTCCGCGGCGTTTCGG
>CBINJL010000647.1:0-2185 GCA_966250925.1 uncultured Opitutus sp.
ATCGCACGACTGCCGCGACCAGTGAAGGGATTAAAAATGCGCAGGGAAAAATTGGGATGCGAATCGAGCGCCGCCAGTCCGGCGTCGTAGCCCTGCGTCTGGATATCATCGAGCAGCAGCCGCACCCGCACGCCACGATCCGCCGCTTGCAGCAGCGTGTCGATGAAGAGCAGCCCGACCATGTCGTCGGTGATCAGATAATACTGCGCATCGATCGAACGCTCCGCCGCTTCCGCCAACATCAGGCGCGCCGCCAGCGCCTCAATACCGTCGTGATGAAAACGGAATCCTGATTCGCCCGGATGCGCCGCCACCAGCGGTGCGGCCAACCGCCCCAACTCGGTCTGCGCCGTGTCGGTGAACGCATGACTCGCCCGCTTCGGCGTATCAAGATCCACCGTGCTGCAGGCGGTGAACAGCCCCGCCGACGCGGCCAGAAGTCCGGCAACCAGGAACGGCGGGCGATGAATCGGGACGGACACGGGAAAGCGAGTGAGGCGGGTGTGGAAAACAATGCTTAACGCCAAGCACCGCACAAGTCCGGGCTGCACGTCGCACGTCCGCTCAGATGTGCTCCGCAACCACCGATCAGCGCCCGCGCCGCATCACACCGCGCGAATCGGTGCGTTGCCGCATGGACTCGAGAAGCCCCTGCACGTTCTGCTGCGACACATCGCCGAGCTGAATCGTCGCCGCCGGCTGAAACGTGTCGATCAGCGCACACAATTCGGAGTTCACCATCACGCCAAGCAGTTCGCCCGTCTTGGACAAAACCAGATCGCCGCGACTGGCGGTGAAGTCGCCCACCAGGCGGCGAATGAGACGATTGTCCATGCGCACATAACCGGGCAAATCGGCCTCCAGTTTGAAGGGCACTTCGCCGTAACCTTCACCGCCGTGGTTGATCAGCACGGCTTCGGGAAACCGGAACGGATTAGTGGTGAGGCTATAAACTTTCACTCCGAGCGCCTGCGCCTGCGAGGCTTCCACCGGGATGGCCACGATGCGCGGATCGCGACCGAGCAGATGCATCTGCGTGGCCGCGGCGCGCACGCTGTCCTTCACCAGATTGACGCGCAATTGCAGCCACTGGGAGGACGGTTCGTTGAGATTAAACACCGTGTCCTCGATGTGCATGATCGCATACGTCTGCGTGCCGTCGGTCACGAGCACGGTGCGCGCACTGGCATCACGGGTGAGTTCCCCGCCGAAGGCGCCGCGACGCACGGATTCAAAATTGGCCGGCACACGATTGAGCAGGAATTCGCTGAACAACGTGTTGGCGTTGATCGGTCGATTCTCGCGAATTTCCTGGGTGAGATCGGCTGACTTTTCCGCGAGTTGCCCGACGCCTTGCGCAAGTTGCGTGGTCGTTTCCTGGATCTTGATGCGCTCCTGCCGTTCGGTCTCGGCCTGCTCGCGATAGGTGTCCGCGGTTTCGCGCAGAATCGACTTCTCCTGTTCGGCCACGCGGACGGCAACATTAAGATCTTCGATGCGCTGCTGGGCCTGCTGCTGGGCGTTGGCCAACTGTTCCAGCTCCGCGGCGCGTTTGGCGGCTTCCGCTTCGCGCTGTTCGAGATCGCGCTGCAATTGCTCCACCCGTTCACGCGACGCGGCGGCATCGCCCTGCGCGGCCTGCATCTGCTGCTGCAATTGCGCGGCGGCCTGCTGCGACTGCTCCAACGAGGCGGTGAGGTTGGACTTCTCGCTGTCGAGATTTTGTAGCGATGTCTGCATCTCGGCCAACCGTGCTTCGCGCGCGGCCAGCGCTTCTTCCTTGGAGGCAAGATCGGCCGCCAACGCTTCCTGCGCGGCCTGCTGATCCTCGAAGGAAAGTTTCATCAACGCGACCACGTCGTCCGCGGCCGTGACCGCCGCATCGTCGTCGGTCGTCACCGTGGCCGCGGGCGTGTCGGGACGCTCGGGCTCCGCCGTTTCCCATCGCGTCAACGCCAGCAGCGTGAGCAGCAGGAAATCGCAGAGAATCAATAACAGCGTGCGGTTCATGCGCCGGGCGGGGTTGGCGGACTCAGGCCGTGGCCGTGGGTTTTTCCATCACCGTCGCCTGCGCCGCGAGCAAGGCGCTCTGACCGTCGAGGATCAGGCGGCACTTGTAGGGGCGCACGTGGCGGATCTTCACCAGCGCGACGCAGGTGATGCCGAACAGGTTCGAGGAATAGGC
>CBINJL010000648.1:0-2183 GCA_966250925.1 uncultured Opitutus sp.
ATGCTCAGGTGCGAGCCGTCGGGGCGTGTGACGATGGAGCCGGCCTTGCCGCGAAACCGATAAAAGCCGGTCTCGTCGAGCTGCTCCTCTTCCCACCACTGCGCGGTCATGAGTTTGTCGGCCAGCAACGCCTCGCAGGCGGCGATGAATCCCGCATCTTTGGCGTCACGAAAATCCGGATACGGCAGCGCGAAGGTGTCGGCGGCGGGACGGGCGACATTGACGCGGAGAAAATGGATCGGGCCGAATGTCCCGTCGGCGAACACCTCGCGCACGACCCGACCGTAGCCGGTGCCGTCATTGGGCGACGGTTCGCGGCCGAAGAATCCGAGCGCGAGCAGGCGGCCGTCGGGCGCGACGTAGAAGCCCATGCGCTGATGGGCGAGGGCGAAGTGGCCGTCGGGACCGCGGAAAGACGGAAACAGCAGGCGCGGCGTTTCCCAGGTGAGGCCGTCGGTCGACGATGTTATCGAGGTCTGACACGGTGCCTCGTGTTCGGAACGCGGACCGCTGAGATAGTGCAGCCAGTATTTGCCTTTCCAATACGCCAGCATCGGCGCGTGGGTGTAGGTGTCGTTAAGGCCGTCGGCGTGAGCGGGAGCGGTGCGGTTGGCACGATGAACCTGAATGTTGTGGACGCCGACGACGGGTTGCAGGCCACCATCGGCGGTCGGGGTGACGCTGCGGTCGCCGGCAAAACGAACGATGGGGGCGGAGTCGTTACCCCGGATGGGCGCGGCAAGGAAGGCTGCGCAGGCAATCGCAGGCAGGACGCGAATTCTTCGGAAACCACGAAGGGATACGAAGGCGCACGAAGGGATTGGGAGGCAGGACGGAATGGATGTGAATGTCTCGGGGCTCATGCGGGGTTTTTCTTCGCCAGCGCGGCGGCGAGTTTGATGGCTTCGATGAGGGAGCGCGGATCGCCGCGGCCGGTGCCGGCGTTGGCGAAGTCGGTGCCGTGCTCCACGGAGGTGCGGATGATGGGCAGGCCGAGGGTGACATTTACGCCGCGCCAGATGCCGAGCATCTTGGCGGCGACATGCCCCTGGTCATGATACATGGCAACGGCGCCGTCGAACTCACCCTGAGCGGCGCGGAAAAAGACGGTGTCGCCCGGATGCGGACCGGAGACATCCCAGCCGCGGGTGCGGGCTTCGGCAATGGCCGGAGCGATGAACTCCGCCTCCTCCGTGCCGAAGAGCCCGCCTTCGCCGGCGTGGGGATTGAGGCCCGCGACGGCGAGCCGAGGGGCGGCGATGCCGAGGCGTTGCACGGCGGCGCGGGTGAGTTCGAGCACTTTCAGAATACGTTCGGGGCGCACGCGGTCGATGGCCTGGCGCAGGGAAACGTGAGTCGAGACGTGGCTGACGCGGAGCTTGTCCGCCACCAGCATCATGGTCGCGCCGGGCGCGCGGCAGACTTCCGCCAGCAAGCCGGTGTGGCCGTCGAAGTGATGGCCGGCGGCGTTGAGCGCGGCCTTGTTGAGTGCCGAGGTGACAATGGCATCGACGCGACCGTCGAGCGCGAGCCGGGCGGCCGCGACGACGGATTCGTAGGCGGCCTGACCGGCGGCGGCGGAAGCTTTGCCACGTTGCAGGCCGCTGAGATCGACATTGCGCTGATCGAGCACGGTGAGCGTGTCCGGTGCGAAACGGGCGTTGTCCGGTGTATCCGTTTTTACGATACGGGCGTTGCAGCCGGTGAAGGCACGGGCGGCGTCGAGCGTGGCGGCATCGCCCACGACGAGCGGCCGACACACGGCGCGCACCGTCGGATCGACCAGCGCGCGGGTGAGCAGTTCGGGGCCGGTGCCGGCGGGATCGCCCAGCGTGAGTGCGAGGAGAGGCAGTGAATCGGTCATGACCGGGCGCGGGCGAGCGCGGGGAAAAACAAGTCGTGCAACACGGCCGGCCACGGGTAGCTGCCGGGCTTGAGGGTGAAGAGCGGTTGCGGACCCGGATCGGGTTCCAGGCTCACGACACCGGGGCCCCAGGTGTGGCGCACCCCGAAGCGGCGGCGACCGAGCGCGGCGGCGACGGCGGCGGCAGTGGCGCCGCCTTCGATGAAGACCTGCCAGGACGAATCGCCGAAGCTGGCGGCGAGCGATTCGGCGAGGAAAGCATGGGCGCAGGACACGCGGCCGGGGGTGGCGGGATCGGCGGACAGCGGACCGTCGACAA
>CBINJL010000649.1:0-2181 GCA_966250925.1 uncultured Opitutus sp.
CGATGAAGTTTTTGGCGCCACCGTTGGCCTGGCAGCGTTTGCCGTGGCGGATGGCGGTTTCGTAAACCGAACGCGCGGCCGGGGTGGAGCCGACGAAGGAAACGGCGCGCACATCGCGATGGGTGAGCAATGTATCCACCACGGCACGACCGCCGTGCAGCAGATTGAGCACGCCCGGCGGCAGGCCGGCCTCGGCCAGCAGCTCGACCAGCGCGATCGCGGTGAGCGGCACCTTTTCGCTCGGCTTCAGCACGAAGGTGTTTCCGCAGGCGAGGGCGAGCGGGAACATCCACAGCGGCACCATGGCGGGAAAATTGAACGGCGTGATACCGACGCAGACGCCGAGCGGTTGGAGCAGGGTTTCGCAATCGACGCTGCGGGCGACGTTTTCGAGCGTGTCGCCCATCAGCAGCGACGGAATGCCGCAGGCGTATTCGATGTTTTCGAGTCCGCGATGCACATCGCCCCGCGCCTCGATGGCGGTCTTGCCGTGCTCGCGAGAAACGATCGCGGCGAGCCGATCGAAGTGTTGTTCGACCAATTGCCGGTAACGGAAAAACACCCGCGCGCGCTCGACCGGCGGCGTCGCGCTCCAGGCGGGAAACGCGGCGGAGGCGGCAGCGATGGCGGCCTCGGCCTCGGCGGCGCAACCCACCGGGCAGGCGGCGATGGTCTCGCCGGTTGACGGATTAAACACCGGCGTCGTGTCGCTGCTTTCCGAGGAAATCCAGCGACCGCCGATGAAATGGGAACAGGCGGAGGAAGCCATGGGCACGGCGTTACCGCGCCAGCGCGTCGGATTGTTTCACAAAGTCGTCGCCGCTCCATTCGGCATCGTTGCCGACGGTTTTTTTGCCCTCGGCCGCGGCGGCCTTTTGGGCGGATTTGCGCGCGGCCTGGCGGCTGACGAGATCGGCGTGGGTGGTGAAGTAGGGCAGGCTCTTGCCTTTGAAATCGGCGAGCGTTTCGAAGCCGTGTTTCGCCATGAACGCCAGCAGTTGTTCCTGCATCGGTTGCACGCAGCCGTAGCCGAACTTCATCACGCCGGTGCAGACCTGGACGGTGTCGGCGCCGAGCAGAATGAACTCGGCCGCGTCCTCGCCGGACTCGATGCCGCCGAGACCTGACAGCGAACGATCAGGAAACTCACTGCGGATCATCGCGGCGAGTTCCATCACCATGCGCAGGGCGATCGGTTTGACGGCCTTGGAGGAGTAACCGCCTGGCGTGGTGTAGCCCTCGACGGACGGTTCGGGTCGGAGGGTGTCGAGGTTGACGCCCATCACGCTGCGGATCGTGTTGATGGCGGAAAGGCCGGTGGCGCCGCCGCGCAGTGCCGCGCGACCCGGCGCTTCGATGTGGGTGATGTTGGGCGTCATTTTCGCCCAGACCGGCAGCGCGGTGGCGGCCTTCACCCACGTGCAGACCTCTTCGAGGATTTCAGGGTTCTGGCCCATGGCGGCGCCCATCTTGCGTTCGGGCAACCCGTGCGGGCAGGAGAAGTTGAGTTCGAAGCCGTCGACGCCGGCGGCCTCGCAGCGTTGCACCAGCTCGGTCCAGGCGTCGCGGTTGTATTCCTCCATGATGGACGCGATGAGCGCGCCGGGCGGCTGGGCGTCCTTGCAGCGTTTGAATTCGTCTTCCCACAGATGAATCGGCCGGTCGCTGATGAGTTCGATGTTTTCCCAACCGACGATCTCGCCGGACTCGCTTTTGAGTTTCGCGTAGCGCGGGGAAACGTTGACGACCTTGGACGCGTCGAGGCTGACGGTCTTGACGATGACGGCGCCCCAGCCCTCGCGGAAGGCGCGGTTGATGACGCTCAGGTTGGTGCCGGGTGGACCGGAACCGATCACGAACGGATTGGGCAAAGACAGACCGTCGACGGTGGTGGCGAGCGTGGGCATAAGCTGGGTGGGCAAGGGGATCTTGCCGGACGAGACCGGAGGAATCGACTGCCGGGCTGGCTCGGTTGATGCTTTGAACTCATATTAGCATGGGGTATGCCGGTCCCGCCATCCCGAAGAATTATCATGAGTAACTTCCTGAATCCGCAGCGCACGGTGGCCGAGTTGAAGGAATTGCGCGCGCTGACCGGCGACGAGAACGGGGCGCAGCGCGTTGCCTTCACGCCCACCTGGGCGAAAGCGCGGGCGTGGTGGCGGGACAAACTCGTCGCGC
>CBINJL010000650.1:0-2167 GCA_966250925.1 uncultured Opitutus sp.
GTCATCCGCCCGCTGGCCGTGTCGCCGCTATTGCTCAACCGCCACCTGGCGTGGCCGCAATGGAGCTCCGTGGCGTGGTTCGGCATCCGCGGCATCGGGTCGATCTACTACCTGTTTTACGCCGTGACGGAAGGGTTGCCGGAAGACCTCACCCGGCAACTCGTCTCGATCACCGTATCGGTGGTCGCAGTTTCAATCGTTGTCCACGGCCTGTCCATCCACCCTTGGCGCTCACGGCAGGAATGACGGGCCGCGAACGGCGCGCGGCGGGCCATTGCGCGGTCCCTGCTCTCCCGAGCAGGACTACTGGTGGCGAGCCCGAGCGGAGAGCCAGAGGCAACCTGCCACCACGACTGGCGCAGTTGAAGGCTTTAGGTAGAGTGCCGCGTTCACCTCCCTTCCCCCAACCCTATCACGCTTATGAAACGCAAAGCCTCTGCCGTCTGGCGCGGCGACCTCAAGTCGGGTCGCGGCACCGTCTCCTCCGAAAGCACCGTGCTCAAGGACACGCCCTACTCGTTCGGCACCCGGTTCGAAAACGGCCCCGGCACCAACCCCGAGGAACTCATCGGCGCCGCCCACGCGGGCTGCTTCAGCATGGCGTTCTCCGCCGAACTCGGCAAAGCCGGCTTTACTCCGGAGAGCATCGAAACCTCCGCCACCGTCACACTGGAAAACCTGCCGGAAACCAGTTGGACGGTTACTCGCGTGCATCTCGAAATGACGGCGAAGATTCCTGAGATCGATCAGGCCAAGTTCGAGAAAATCGCCCACGGCGCGAAAGCCGGGTGCCCGATCTCACGCCTGCTCAAGACCGAAATCACGCTCGACGCGAAACTCGCCTGAACGCGCCTGGTTTTCCCACCCCGTGGCGCCATTCTTCTCGGGGCGCCCGGGTCGCGGTCCGGGACGGAGCCGCTAAGGAACCGCTAAACCTGCAGGACGTCGTCGACGCGTTTCTTGGACGATCCGATCGAAGTCCCGGCCCTCCCGGGCCGGGCTACCCATTCAAACGCTTGCCAATTCACGCCCGGGTTCAGTTCACAAATTCGAACTTCACCTCGCCGCCGATGAGTTTGAGCTTCGCGTCGAAGGTCTTGCCGGACTTGGCGGTGAACCCTTCCAACAGCTCCGTTTCACCTTTCTCCAAAAGCTGCTGCACGACGATCAGGCCGATGTCCTTTTGCGCGATCGTCTTCCACACCACGAAGCGGCAACCGTTGCGCCAGTTGCTGCAACCGTAAGCTTTCTTGCCATCGAGAATATCGCCCGCGCAGACCGGACACGTCCCGAGCGACGACGCGTGCTTCGCCTTCTTTTCGACCTCGGCTTCGGCAAATGTCACCGCGCCTTTTTTGTCGAACTGCAGGTGGGCAAACTTCGCCCCGCCGTCCACCGTGAGCGGATGCGGTTGCAGGGTGCGTTTGTGAATCAACAGCTCGCGCGCCAGCACCGGCGTGAGCGTGAAACCCCACAACTCGCCCGGCAGCACAAACGCGCAACCCTCGCGCCAGCGCGTGCAGCCGTAGCCTTTGCGCCCGCGCATGACGGCGGCGTGGCAGTGTGGACACGGCCCGAGGTTACCGAGGTCGATCGTCGCTTCCGCCTTGTTGGCCAGAATCTCACGCGTGTAGGCGCCGACTTCCGCCATGAACGCGCTCGCGTCGTAATCGCCGCGCTCCATGCGCTTGAGGCGATGCTCCCAATCGCCGGTGAGTTCGGGCGACTTCAACCGCTCGTCGCGCACGAGGGCGATGAGCGCGCGGCCGGAATCGGTGCTGATGAGCGCCTTGCGTTTGCGCTCGATGTAGCCGCGCTTGAGCAACACTTCGATGATGGCCGCCCGCGTCGCCGGCGTGCCGACGCCTTTTTCCTTCAACGCTTCCTTCAGCGTTTCGTCCGTCACGATCTTGCCGGCGGTTTCCATCAGCGCCAGCAGGCTGGCTTCGTTGAACCGTTTGGGCGGTGAGGTTTTTCCCAACGTGAGTTCCGGCGCGTGCGGATTGCTTTCGCCTTCGGCAAAGTCGGGCAGGATCTGTTTGCCGTCGTCATCATCGCCGCTGTCACCTTCGGCGGCGGGCGCGTCGGATTTCTTTTTGCCCTTCTTTTTTGGCTCGTCGTCGTCGCCTTCAGCGGATACTTCCACGGCCTCGCCGCTGGTCAGCGC
>CBINJL010000651.1:0-2166 GCA_966250925.1 uncultured Opitutus sp.
GCAAAGGACGGCGGGGCGAAAATGCTGGCGGTCAGACTCAGGGCGAGCAGGCGGACAAGGTGGGGATGACGCATGAGGAATGTCGGTTCGGACACGAACAAAACGCTACGGTTTGTCCCTATTTCCGGCAAGGCCAGCCCATTTTCAGGGTTTTTCGTCCCTGCCGGCATTCTGCCCGAACCGTGGTTATTCCATAAACTCGTCGAACTCCTGCGCTTTCGCCCATTCCGCCGCCAGGCGCTGCGCGGCGGCGGGATCGTGCGCGGCTTCCCGCTCCTTCAGCCGGAGCTCCCAAGCCCGCAAATCCTCGGTGCGCTGTTCCAGTTCCGTCTCGGTCAACTGCTGCTCCTGCACCTTTTCAAACAGAGCGTTCTCGCTTTCCTCCAGAAACGCCTCGCGCTCCTTCAACTGAGCGCGCTGTTCCTTCAGTGACGCTTCCTGCCGCTCCAATTCGGCTTTAAGATTTTCCAGGGCCCGCTGCTCTTCCTCCGACAGGCCGCGATCGCGTGGCGCCGATTCCGCCCGGCGCGCCGCGAGCAGCACCTGTTCGCGGGCAAACAGCAACGCTTCCATCTCGGCGAGCTCGCGCTGCTGGTCCGCCAGACGCACTTCCAGGTCTTCGCAAAAGCGTTCGCGGTCCTCGAGCCGGCTTTCCAATTCCCGCAACGCCTTTTCCAGTTCCGCCGACGCCGTTTCCGTCCAGCCGCCGCCTTCGGACTCGCCCCACGGCGCGCGGGTGTTCTGCACGATGCGTTCAATCTGTTCGCGCGCGGAAGCCGCGCCTCCGCTCATCGCGGTGCCGGATGCACGCGGCCGTCGACGCAGTGACAGCACTGGACCCGACGGGCGCGGTGGTTCATCGGGAAACCGCAGTTTATCCCGGCCCATCGGCGGCGGAGGCGGAAAATCCCGGGCCATGGCGCATCATCCTCCAAACAAACGGGCGAACCAGCCCTTCCGTTTTTCGGGTTCCGCGGCAGTCACCGGAACATCCAAATGCGGTTGCAGCAGCGTCGCCACCAACGCTTCCCGCGCCGGGTCACCCAGCACCATGATCTCGCGGCTGAGCGGCACGCCGGCCTGGAGGTTTCGCTCCAGCTCGGCCCGTTCCATCGCAAAGTAACGTGTCAGCTCCGCCACTCGCGCCGCCAGTGTGGGCGTCGGTTGCGCGCCGCGTCGCGCCAGGCTCTCCCGTTGCAAGTCGGACAGGCCAGCCACGGCGAGTCCCACCGCCTCGATCAGATGCAGCCCGCGACGCCCGACGCGAAACGGCAGAAATCGCGCCAGGGTGACTTCGTCGATGTGCGACAACGCGTTGAGCAGCGTGCGAAAATCACCGCCCACGATCACGCTCTGTGACATGCTTTGGGCAAAAAACTGCAAACGCGCCCAGGGTGCCAAGTTCCTCGCGTTGGCAAAACTCCTTCGTGTCGGCCGACAGCGCGGTGAAGGCGATGGGGAAATCCGCCGGGATGCGCAGCTTTTCCAAGTTCTCCAAAATCGGATTCCCCTGCTCCGCCGCGGCCTCGCTGGTTTCGACCATCTCGCCGAACGGATCGTCGAACGCCAGCGTCTCCTGCAGGATGACAATCAGCACGTCGATCGTGCCGTCCGGATAGCCGTTGGCGTCGAGCAGCGCAACGGCATCGGCGTAATCAAGGTCGATATAGTCGGCCGGCGTATCCACTTTGTAACGACCGGGCCATTCCGGTCCGTCGAGATTTTCGGCCAAACTGGAGAGCGCCGTGTCGACCATGATCGACGAGGCAAAGGCGGTGCGGATTTCATTCCACTGGGAGGCAGGCGCGGAGACGGGCATGACGAGAAGGGAAAGTTAAAGAGGCGGAGAAAACTCAGTTGGAAAATTGATCGCCGTGGCGGATCAGCTCGGCCGCGACCCGACGGTAGTCGTCGACCACAGTCTGCTCGCCACCGGCATCCGCACCGGCGGTCGCGTTGACCAGCGGCACGGGCAAGCCGAGCGTCACCGCGCGGCGCACAACCATGGCGTCGCGCACGTGCTGCTCGAAGAGTTTGGCCTTAGGGCCGGCGCGGCGGGCGCTGCGAAATTGGTTGAGTCGAAGCTGCATCCGCATGCGCGGCACATCGATGTCCACGCCGGTCTTGATCGCGTTGAAAATGATGCCCTGCACCGCCGCGGGCGTG
>CBINJL010000652.1:0-2164 GCA_966250925.1 uncultured Opitutus sp.
ACACGTGTTTGTGGTGCGGCCGGGGTTTATGGTGCGTTTGCCGCGGCGATGGACCTTCGATTCGACGGCCGACTGGGTGATCGGCGTCGCGGTCAAGGCGGAGTTCGGACCGGACGGCGAGGACTATGGAGCGACGCTCAAACTGCGGGGCAATTTCGACCTGAAGAAGATCATCGGCTGGTCGTTCGGCAAAGATAAGGAGTAGGCCGGGCGCACCCGACAGGGAGGGCGTCGCATGACGGATTATTCATCCGGGGTTCATTTTGCACTCATGTTGCCCGGGCACGATGCCGAGCCATGCGCATTAAAACGCCCGTCTGGTTGTCCCGAATGTTGGCCCGTCGTCACGGCGGACTGGTGTTGTTTGTTCTACTGTTTGTCGGCGTGGCGATGTTCGTCCGCTTCGGACTGCTGCTGCACGCGGTGTGGCAGGTCGACTGGGATGCGTCTCTGCTGGCCAGTTTCGGCTGGGGGCTGCTCTTCGACCTCGGGGCTGCATTGTGGTTTTCTTTGCCGGGCTGGTTGTTGCTGACGGTGTTGCCGGCGGGATTTTTTGAACATCGGGCCAGCCGGGCGCTGGCCCACGTGGGTTTGATGATCGGCCTAGGAGTCCTGTTGTTTGGCGCCGTGGCTGAGCGGGTGTTTTGGGACGAGTTTGGAGTGCGGTTCAATTTCATCGCGGTCGACTACCTCGTCTACACGACCGAGGTGTTCGAAAACATCCGCGAGTCGTATCCGCTGGCGTTGATTGTGGCTGGGCTGAGTGTGACGACCGTGGGGATCTACGCGCTGTTCGTGCGGTTGGGTTGGGTGGATCGCTGGCTCGACCAGGCGCAGGAAGGCTGGCGACGCCGGTATGTTACGGGGGCCGGGTGGCTGGTTGCGACGCTGGTTTTGGGCTGGGCGCTCGACCAAGGGCGTATTCCGACTTTCGACAACGCCTACAACCGGGAGTTGGCCAAAAATGGCGTATGGTCGCTGTTTGCGGCCTTTCGCAATAACGAGCTCTCCTACGATGAGTTTTATCCCACGCTGCCGGTGGATCAGGCCTTTGCGGAGATGCGACGGGAGGCGGCTTATGATGGGAGCCGGTTCCTGAGCGACAATCCGCGGGATCTGCTGCGCTGGGTTGAAAACGCCGGGACTGAGCAGCATCTCAACGTCATCCAGATCACGGTCGAGAGCCTGAGCGCGGATTTCCTCGGCACGTTCAACCCCGAGTCCACCCTCACGCCGGAGCTCGATGCGCTTGCCGCCCGGAGTCTGCTCTTCACCCAATTCTACGCCACCGGCACGCGCACCGCTCGCGGCATGGAGGCGCTTACACTCAGCCTGCCGCCGACGCCCGGACGTTCGCTGATCAAGCGACCGCGCAACGCGGATCTGTTCACCCTCGGTTCCGTCTTCCGCAGCCGCGACTACGACACGGCGTTCCTCTACGGCGGCTACGGTTATTTCGACAACATGAACGCCTTTTTCTCCGGCAACGGTTACCGGATTGTGGACCGCGCCACTGTGGGCGAGCAAGACGTCACCTTCGCCAACGCCTGGGGCGCTTGTGACGGCGATCTGCTGCGCTGGACGCTGCGCGAGGCCGATGCCGATGCGGTGGCGGGCAAGCCGTTTCACTTCTTCGTCATGACGACCTCGAACCACCGGCCCTATACTTTTCCCGACGGCGAGATCGACCTGCCGTCGAAGACCTCCGGTCGCGCTGGCGCGGTGAAATACACCGATCACGCCATTGGCGAATTCATCCGCGCGGCGTCTACCCGGTCGTGGTTCAACAACACGGTGTTTGTGATCGTGGCAGATCATTGCGCCTCGGTGGCCGGGCGCAGTGAACTACCGGTCAAAAACTATCACATCCCGATGCTCATATACACGCCCGGTGGTCAGATCACGCCGGGTCGGATTGATGATCTCATGAGTCAGATCGACTACGCGCCGACATTGCTCGGACTCCTCAACTGGAGCTACGCGTCGCGATTCTACGGTTGGGACGTGCGACGGGCGCACGGAGATCGGAGGGCGTTGGTCGGCAATTACCAGAAACTCGGTCTCTTCGAGGAGGACCGCCTCGACATCCTTTCACCTCGTGCCGAGGCCCTCAGCTATGACGTAGCGCCGGAGACATTGGCGCAGTCCCGGCGCCGTGACCCGT
>CBINJL010000653.1:0-2162 GCA_966250925.1 uncultured Opitutus sp.
CGTTGTTCCAATCGAGCGCGAGCAGACCGCTTTCCGCCGGCGCGAGTGCGGCGGCTTCCTGGGTAAAGGCGGCGTGGGTCTTGTCGTCGCCACCGCAGACCACTTCGACCCACCACTTGAAGATGTCGCCGACGGCGGACTGGCCGGCTTCGATGCCGTAGTAGCCCGGCAAAATGGCGCCTTTGACGATGCCGCAGATGCCGGGAATGTCGGCCACGGTCTTTTGGGCCGAGACGACGCCGACATCGCAGGTCGAGGTGCCGATGACTTTGACCAGGGTGCCTTCGGCGACACCCGAACCGATGGCGCCGTAGTGCACGTCGAACTCGCCGATCGCGATGGGGATGCCGGCGGGCAGGCCGAGCTTCTCCGCCCATTCCGGGCAAAGCTCGCTGGCGTCATGGGCTTTCTGATACAAGCGGTCGCGCAGCGGGGCGAGTTTGGGCGAGAGTTTGTGCAGGAACGCCTTCTCCGGCAGACCGCCCCAGTCGTCGCTGTAGAGCGCTTTATGGCCGGCGGCGCAGACGCCGCGTTTGACGGCGGTGGGATCGGTCACGCCGGCGAGCACGGCCGGCAGCCAGTCGCACAGCTCGACCCAGGAATGTGCGGCCTCAAACACATCGGGCGCGACGTTGAGGCAGTGCCAGATCTTGGCCCAGAACCATTCCGACGAGTAGGTGTTGCCGCACTTGGCAATGTATTCGGGGCGATGCTTGGCCGCGAGCTGCGTGATCTTCGCCGCCTCGCGCCAGCTGGTGTGGTCCTTCCACAGCCAGCATTGGGCGTTGAGATTGTTGGCCCATTTTTTCTGGGCGGCGAGGGCACGGTTCCCGGCATCGACCGGAATCGGACTGGAACCGGTGGTATCCACGCCGATGCCGACAATTTTATCGGCCGAGAATCCTCGTTTACGTTTGGCCGCGGCGATGGCGCCGAGGGTGGCCTTTTCGAGGCAGTGCAGGTAGTCGAGCGGACTTTGCCGGGCGACATTGTGATCCTTGGGATCGAGCAGGATGCCTTGGTGACCGCTGGGATAATCAACGATGCAGGTGCCGAATTCCTGGCCGTCGGCGCAGCGCACGATCAGCGCGCGAGCCGAGTTGGTGCCGTAGTCCAAACCGAGAGTAAACATGGGGAAAGTCGGGGTTGCGGGGAAATGGTGCCGGGCAGCATGAGTTAACGTCCTAGCGCTGAAATTAACACCGATACTTGACCGTTAGATTTTGGCGGGAAAAAACGGAGGCCTATGCCCCGACCGACCATGGCCGATATCGCCCGCGCGCTCAACTGTTCCAAGAACACGGTTTCGCTGGCGTTGCGCGGAGATGCGCAGATTCCCGAACGCACGCGTCAACGGGTGCGGGCGCAGGCGGAGGCGATGGGGTATCAGGCCAATGCCACGATTTCGCATCTGATGGCGGAATTGCGTTCGAGTCGCACCACGCGGTTTCAGGCCAAGCTCGCCTTGATCAATGCCAACCGCGATCCGAAGGCGCTGCGGTCACATCCGACGATTCCGACCTACGTCGCCGGCTGCGAGACGCGGGCGCGGCGCACGGGGTATTCGTTTGATTCGTTTTGGCTGCACGATCCCGAACTCAACGCCTCGCGACTGCGCCGCATTCTGCAGACGCGTGGCGTGCGCGGCATCATTCTGGTGGGGCTGATGGATTCGAATCGCCTGCCCGAGGCCTACGCTCCGATTTGGGAACAGTTTCCCACCGTCGTGACGGGCGTGCGCACGCGGAATCCCGCCCTGTCGTTTTGCTGTGTGGATCATCATCACCTCGCGCTGCGCGCGCTCGAACGCGCGTTGGAACTCGGCTACCGGCGGCCGGGCCTCGTGCTCGATGACGTGATCGATGCGTTGATCGAGCGGCGCTTTTCGGCCGGATTTCAAATCGGCCAACGCGAGCTGCCGGCGGCGCGGCGCCTGCCGGTGTTTTCGCCGCCGCGCTGGGGCGAGGAAGAGCCGGAAGGATTTCGCGCGGGGCTCGACGAAAACAAACCCGACGTGATCTTCACGCTCTACAATCGTGTGCTGCGCTGGCTCGACGCGACCGGCCGCTGCGTGCCGGAAGATGTTGGCGTCATCCAACTCGAATGGCGCGCCTCGCGGCCTGAGATCGCCGGCATGAATCAGCACAACTTCGCCGTCGGTG
>CBINJL010000654.1:0-2159 GCA_966250925.1 uncultured Opitutus sp.
CGGTGGATCACCACCGAGGGCGCCGGCGAAGGGCTCGACGCCTCCCGCCTGGCCCAGTTTTTCGGTCCGGCCCATGCCATCAAGGGCGTCGCTCTGATGGGCCAGGTCGAGGAATCCTTTCTCCTGCGCCTGCGCGACTACACCCCGCACATCGCCGCGATTTCCGCCCGTCACCCGGGGCTTTGCCACTCGGTGCTCGGCAACGAACCGCAGGCGCTCAAGTTGCTCGTCAACCACCTCCACGGCCTCGGCCACCGCCGTATCGGCTGGCTCGGCGGCAATGCCGGACTCGGACGCCAGGAGATGCGACTGCAGGCCTTTAAGTCCGCCCTGGACGCCCACGACCTCCGGCTCGATCCGCGCTACACCGTCCTGCGCAAGGAAGGCGATCGCTCCGAAGGCGCCGAGGCCTTGCACAGCCTCACGCAGTATCTGCGCCGCAAGGACTTCCCCACCGCTTTCGTGACCTACAATACCCACATGGCGATCGGCGCGGTGCGCGCGCTCCAGCGCGAGGGCAAACACGTGCCGGCCGATGTCAGCGTCGCCGCGGCCGATTACCTCGAAATGGCGGCCCATCACAGCCCGCGAATTACCGCCGCCGGGTGCGACCCCGAAGAACTCGGCCGGCAGGCCGCCGACTTGGTCATTCCCCGCCCCGGTCGCTCCGAGGGCACGTTGAACGACCTCGTCATCGCCTCCCAACTCGTGCTCGGCGACTCCACCGGGCCAGTCGCCTGACCCCCGCCCGCCCGCACCGAGCCGGGGCATTTCCCGATTTCGGCCACACGGCGGATTTTAGGATTGTTGATTTATAATTATTATTTTTAAGTGCCCTAACCTGCCCCATGACTCATTACGATTTTGCCGTTCTGGCCCTCTATTTTGTCTTCATGCTGACGATCAGCTGGGTGTTCCGGCACTTCATCTCCGATGTGGGCAGCTATTTCCGCAGCGGTGGCCAGGTGCTGTGGTGGATGGCGGGCGGTTCGGCTTTCATGGTGTCGTTCAGCGCGTGGACGTTCACCGGCGCGGCCAGTCGTGCCTATCTGGATGGTTGGCCGATCATGGTCATCTACTTCGCCAACGCCGTCGGCTTTTTCATCAACGCCACCTGCTTCGGACCGAAGATGCGCCAGCTCCGCGTCATCACTTCCATGGAGGCGGTGCGCCAGCGTTTCGGCAGAGGCAGCGAACAGACGTTCACCTGGATCGTGCTGCCGCTGCAAATGATGAGCGCCGGCATCTGGCTCTACGGCATGGGCGTGTTTTTTTCCGCCGCCCTCGGGTTTGAGGTGCGCACGACCATTTTCCTCACCGGCATCTGCGTGCTGCTGATGTCGCTGCTCGGCGGCAGTTGGGCGGTGATCGCGAGCGACTTCGTTCAGGTGCTCATTCTCATTCCCATCACCGTCATCACCACCGTGCTGGCGATCGCGCATATCGGCGGACTGGATACGGTGGTCGAAAGACTCAGCACCACGTCGCTTCGACTCAGCAAACTCTGGGAAGACGATTTCCTGCTCTTCTGGTGCGTTGCGATTCTGCTGAAACAGTTTCTCTCCACCAACAACCTCAACGACGCCTCGCGCTACCTCTGCGTCAAGGACAGCCACCACGCCCGCAAGGCCGGTTGGTTCGCCGGCTTCCTCTTCCTCGGCGGCATCGTCTTCTGGTTCCTCCCGCCCATGATCCAGGCGGCTGATCCGACCGACCTCGCCACCGTGTTTCCCAGCCTGGGCAACCCGTCCGAAGGCGCCTACTTCGCCATCGCTCAGGCCGTCTATCCCGTCGGTATGCTCGGCTTGCTCGCGGCCGGCATCTTCGCCGCCACCATGTCCTCGATGGATTCCGGCCTGAACCGCAACGCCGGCATCATCGTCAAGAACCTCTATCAACCGCTGCTGCGGCCGCTCGCCTCGGACCGTGAACTGCTCTCTGTCGGCAAGATCGCCACGGTCGGCCTCGGCCTGCTCGTCATCGCTGTGGCCATTTTCTACAGCGAGATCCGCAACCTTTCCCTGTTCGAGCTCATGCTCAAGTTCCAGATCCTCGTCAGCCTGCCCTACATCGTGCCCCTGGTTCTGGGGCTGATCATCCGCCGCACGCCGGGCTGGGCCGGCTGCGCCGAACCCGTATCCTTGGCGGGCACAGCGTTG
>CBINJL010000655.1:0-2144 GCA_966250925.1 uncultured Opitutus sp.
CCCGCGACCGCCGGGTCGCCTCACGCAGCGCGCGACTCCACCGCAACCGGTCGTCGGCGAGCGACGACCCTACATAATTCACCCGATCCGTTTTTGTGGGTTTCGTAGCTCCTTCCATTTCCGTGTTCTCCGTGTATTCCGTGGGCCAATTCAGCGAGCAACTGCGGGCGTCGGCGAGCGACGACCCTACATAATTCACCCGGTCCGATTTTGTGGGTTTCGTGGCTCCTTCCATTTCCGTGTTCTCCGTGTATTCCGTGGGCCAATTCAGCGGATCGCTCACAACGTGTTCACGTTGTTCGCGGGATCGGTGTAATCGATCGCGACGCGCGGATCGGTGCCGTTAAGGTATTCCTCGATGTTGGTGTAACCGTCCTTGTCGGAATCAGCCACGCCGCTGGCGGGATCGTCGGGATTAAAACCAAAACGCCGCTCCCAAGCGTCGGGCATGCCGTCGCCATCGGAATCGACCGGCGGCGGCGTGCCGCGGTAGTCGGGCCAACCGCCGACATCGGTATGCACTTTTATGATACCGTTGCCAAAGGCCGGCCGCCCGGAGCGCACTTCGGCCACCACCCGCGCATCGACCGGATCGCGCCGCGGGAGCGTCGCGCCCGCACCGGCGAGCACCGCCGTGTAGGCCTCCTCGGCGGAAGTGGCGCGCACCGCCGGCAGCGGCACCGGCGCATGATTGCGGGCATGTTCGATCAGGGCCGCAACTTCGTCGGCGCGTTCGTCGCCCCCACCGTATTGCACGCCGCCGGCATAGTTGTCGGCCGTGACTTCCGGCGCGCCTTCGACAACGTTGTCGCGCACCAGCCAGAAGCCCGGTTCGTCGCGCTCGTGAAAGTTGCGCCAGGCCTCGGGCTTGGCGATGCGATGACGGATCGGTCCGTCGCCCGTGGCGGGACCGGGCTTGAGGTAATTGCCGATGATGTTGAGCACGGAAGTGCTGTCGCCGCCGTCGATCGAACGATGACGCCAGTTGAAGAGCACGTTGTTGCGAAAATCGATCTGGTCACCCCAACCGATGCTGGGATTGCGCGCCGTGTTGCTCGCCCAGAGGTTGTGATGAAACGTCGCGCGGCGACCGCCGATGGTGGAGCCGAAGGCGTGGTTGTTGAGATCGAGCGCCTCGCTGGAAATGCACCACTGGATGGTGATGTCCTCGATGGGGTTCTTCGCAAAACCACCCTGCCCGTCCGGCGTCATGTAGCGATAGAGCGATACATTTTCGTCGAGTCCCCAACTGAACGAACAGTGGTCGATGATGATGCGACCGGGCGAGTGCACCGCATTGAGCGCGTCGTCGCGACTCTCCAGATTGCCGCGGCGAAAACGCAGGTAACGCATCACCACGTCGGACGCGTTGATCGTGGTCGTGTCGCCGCTTATGCAGATGCCGTCGCCCGGCGCGGTCTGGCCCGCAACGGTGAGAAACGGGTGCTCGATCAACACCGGCGATTGCAGCTCGATCCGACCCGCGACTTCGAAAACCACGATGCGCGGCCCCGCCGCCTCGACCGCCGCGCGAAACGACCCCGGGCCGCGATCCTGTAGATTGGTGACTTTCAAAACGCGACCGCCGCGACCGCCCGGGGTCAGCGCGCCCGCGCCTTCAGCGCCCGGAAACGCCGGCAAGCCCCCGCCGCCCGCCGCTGACTCGGTCGCCGCCGACAGCACCGCCGTGGCCAGGATTCCGGCCAGAGCGATTACCGTGCAACGACGGCGGGCAAAATTACGGTTTACCAACACTGCAAGGGGTAGGCGCATGGGGCGGAGAGGATCAAAACGGGTGACACACCGGAGGTCGACGATCACCGGCGCGCGAAGCGGCGGGGCGTCAGACCGAGGGGGTCGGTCGGTTGGAGTCGAGGGGTGAGAATCGGGGCCAGCCGACGAGCGAACACACCGCCGCGTCGTCGGACCGTGGGAGTTATCTTACGGATTTTATCCGCATATTCTGCCGCGATATTCGTTTTTCCTGACGGTTTTCTAAGACCTAGCGCGATCAATCGGCCTCAATTCTTACGATCCCGCAGCAAGCGGCGCAGTTTGCGGGCAGACAACGAGCGCCGCGAAGCGTTAGCCCGACTTCCGCAACTGGGAGCTAAAAACGGCTTTTTTCTGGAGGGTTGACCGCG
>CBINJL010000656.1:0-2142 GCA_966250925.1 uncultured Opitutus sp.
AAAAACCCTCAATTCCGCATATCATTTGCTCTTATTTCAGACAGCCATTGGCAAAAGCATTATTGCAGGGCAGATACACAGGCCTCCTCCGAACCGTTGGGGCCTGGATTGTAAAAATCCATTCCCGGGCCAGCGTGGATTCTGTGTCACACTTTACGAATGCATCGGATTTTCGCCCCAAAAAAACTTCTTGTGAGAGACCTGATGGGCCATGGGGTCGGCCCCCGATGACTCACTTCACAACTTCCCCCATCCGCATGCTCGCCACGAGCATCAAACTCCTCGCGCTCGCCGCCCTCCCTCTCGCGGCAGCGCCTCTTAATGTGCGTGACTTCGGCGCTCGCGGCGACGGCCGCACCGACGACACCAGCGCCATCATGGCTGCCGTCGCCGAAGCTCGCGACAGCGCCGAACCCGTTGTCTATTTCCCTGCGGGCACCTACCGCTACAGCCGCCACATCGACCTCGACAGCGTGCATGTGGAAGGCGCCGGCACCTCCGCCACCATCTTCGAAGCCACCAACAACGCCAAAAGCGCCTGGGTGCTGATCGGCGACGCCCCCGGCATCCGCAACGTCACCATCCGCACCGCCACCAAGCCGACCAAACGCGCCACCGAGCCCGAAACCGCGGGCGTCCATGTCGCCGATGCCAACCACTTTCTCATCGATCGCGTCAACGTCCAGGATACGGCCTCCGCCGGCATCATCGTCCGTCGCTCCGGCGGCAACCGCAGTCAGTATGCCCGCATCAGCAACTGCGTCATCAAGGACACCCTCGCCGACGGCATTCACCTCACCCGCGGCAGCCACTACATCGAAGTAGTTAAAAATGACGTCTCCGGTGTCGGCGACGACATGATCGCCGTCGTTTCCTACCGCAGCCAGGCCGACCTGAGCCATCACGTTCGCATCGTCAAAAACGTCGTGCATAACAACAAGTGGGGCCGCGGCATCACCGTCGTCGGCGGCGTCGACGTCCTCATCGCTGAAAACACCATCCGTCGCGCCAGCGGCGCCGGTGTCTATCTCGCCTCCGAAATCGCCTACGATACTTTCGGCGCCTGGCGTGTCTCCGTCCTCAACAACCTGCTCGAGGACTGCGTCGTCACCTCCTCCGCCGGTCATGGCTCGGTCATGATCTTCGGCCGCCCCGTCACCAACGGCGAAGACAACCGCACCGGCGACATCCTCGTTTCCGGCAACACCATCCGCGGCGCCGGCCGCGACGGCATCTGGTGCAGCAAATACACCGCCAACGTCTCCCTCACCCGCAACGTCATTGAAAACGTCACCGGCAACGGCATCCGCGTCGGCGACAAGGCCGCCAAGGTCACCATCGCAGGCAACACCGTCAACGGCGCGGGCAGCAGCGGCCTCGCCATCTGGAACGATTGCGACGCCGTCCGCGTCCTCGACGATCCGGCTCTCGGCGGTGCCAACCAGTTCTCCAACTGCGGCGAATACGGCATCTGGGTCAACGCCACCGGCGGCAAGAACGCCCTCGATCTCGTCGGCTCGCACATCTCGTCCATCAACCAGCGCAACTACGGCGGCATCGACGGCATCAAGGTCAGCGGCAAATCCTCGAACTACGTCGTGACCGTCACCGACAACCGCCTCAGCTACACCTCCAAGCAACGCATCGACAAGGTCTGGGAATCCGACATCACGCCGATCGACAGCACCGGCAACTCCAAGATCGTCGACAATTTCGTGCCGGTCTACCTCCAGTAAGCCGCTCCGTCCCTTTCGATCCTTTTCACCGCCGCCGCGCCCTTCCGGGTCGGCGGCGTTTTTCTGTGCACTTCCGCCGCCGCGCACGTCGTCGATCCCTTTCATCGCAACATTCCCGATTTCACCCAAATCCACTCACCGTCCCTCTCGGATGGTGGCATCGGCACTTTCCCGGATGGCTCGGCTTCCGATCCACCTGCTAAGATGTGCAACGGGTCGATCCACGCTTCCAGCCCGTTCTTCACACTCTCTCTGCGATCGCCCGACACGACTTCCTCAGGATGAAAAGCGTCGCCATTATCGTCACTCGCGGACGCGCCGCCATTGCGGCCGACACCGTGCTCAGCATCCATCGGGTTCGGCCCGATCTTCCCGTCCTCATTGTCGGCACCTGTCACGACGACAC
>CBINJL010000657.1:0-2140 GCA_966250925.1 uncultured Opitutus sp.
TTGGGCCGAACCCGATGGAAAACCGCGACACATGCACGCCGCGGCGGCGGGCGGCGAGAAAGTGCCCCAGCTCGTGCACGAAGATCGAGCCTCCGAAAAAGAGGATGATAAGGAAGACGGCCCAGAGATTGGAAAACAGGGCGTTGAGCAGTTCGGCAGGCATGGAGGCGTGGGAGGCGGGAAGAGAAATCAGAGCGCGACCGCGTGGGCAGGCAAGAGCGTGGAGGCGAGGCGGCGGGCCTCGGCATCGCAGGCCAGCACGGTGGCGAGGTCGGAAGGATCCTGGTGGTCGAGTCGGCTGAGAACCTCTTCGACCAGCGCTGGGATCGCAAGAAAGGGGATTTGTTCGGCCAGAAACGCGGCCACGGCGATTTCGTTGGCCGCATTGTAAACCGCCGGCGCGGTGCCGCCGGCGCGCATCGCGTCGAGCGCCAGCCGCAGCATCGGGAAGCGCGTTTCTTCAATCGGCCGGAAATCGAGCGAGAACGGCCGGTGCACGTCCAGCGGCGCCTCCACGCCCGGCAACCGCAGCGGATGCAGCAGCGCGTGCTGGATGGGAAACGTCATCGATGGCGGACACAGGTGCGTGAGCATGGCGCCGTCGGTGAACTCGACGATGCAGTGCACCAGACTTTGCGGATGCAGCACCGCCTGGCATTGTTCGGCCCGCAGATCGAACAACCACTGCGCCTCGATCAGCTCCAGTCCCTTGTTGGCCAAGGTGGCGGAATCGACCGTGATCTTTGGTCCCATGGCCCAGTTCGGATGACGCAGCGCATCGGCCGGCGTGACGTGGGCCAGCTCATCCAGTCCACGGTCGCGAAACGCTCCGCCGGAAGCGGTGAGCACGAGCCGGGCGACGTCCTTGGTCGGGTTGTCCGCCAGACATTGGAAAACGGCGTTGTGCTCGCTGTCGACCGGGCGCAGGGCGATGCCGTGGCGGCGGGCGGCGGCCATGACGAACTTGCCCGCCATGACCAGGATTTCCTTGGAGGCGAGCGCGAGATCCTTGCCCGCGGCGATGGCGTCGAGGGCAGGTTGCAGGCCGGTGGTGCCGACCACCGCGACCAGCACGATGTCGGCCTCGGGCAACGTGGCCAACGTCCGCAACCCTTCCAGTCCGGCGTGCAGCGCGACCTGCGCCGGAAACGCGCCGTCCGTCCGCGCCGCCGCATAGGCCGCGTCGGCGAAAACCGCCGCATGGCGCACGGTCGGAAAACGGCGCGCGATGGCGGCGAGTTCGGCGTGATTCGAATGCGCCGCGATCGCGACCAACTCGAGACGATCCGGATGCGCGGCGATCACCCGCAACGTGTTTTCGCCGATCGATCCGGTGGCGCCCAGCAGGACGACCCGTTTCGGTGCGTGAGTGGATGAGGTCACAGTGAGGCAGAATCGTTTATCGCGTGCATTGCCAACGCATTCACTCGCGCAACGGCTTCGGCGCGAGAGTCGCCGTAGACCAATGCACCAGGAATGGTCGGTATCTCGGCGATCCACCGCCCGTCTATCTCCTGCTCAACTTCAATGCGCATTTATAAGGAAGTTAATTTCAGGCCTAGGCACCGCAAGGCGAGATGATCGCCCAAACTTGCACAGAGGACCGTTGTCAGATGCCGCTGCTCGTGAATCGAATTTAATGCCTGAATCGATGTCGAATACCACGCCCGCATGGTCGGACAGCAGAATTCCAGCTTCTGATGATCGTGGTAGAATTTCGATGACTTGGGCACGAAGCGAGGAGCTCACGGCGACGTGATCTATGAGTTGTTTTTCCTCTCGATCCGTCAGTCCGGCTGTAGCGACCATTAAGTAACTGGAGAGCGCGCCCAAGAGGGCCGCTTCAATGTCCACGGGTTGCATGACTCTGGGAATTCGCTGATTGAAATCGCCCACAACACAAAGCGGCACGGGGGCGCTTAGGTAATGGTGGATGACTTGGCCCAAGCCTTGGCAGTAAACGAGATGTTCTGCCCACGGTTTACGGTCTTTCCGGCCGGTGGAAACATGCGCGTCCTTCCAAGGAATGCAGACCGCAACAAATCTTACCCCAGCCGTGATTCCCGACACGAAGCGACCTGAAGGCATGCCACTTCCGCTACCTTGGTGAACATCCGTCCATGGCGTTTTGCTCCAAAGG
>CBINJL010000658.1:0-2131 GCA_966250925.1 uncultured Opitutus sp.
CCGCAGCGTGCCCAGCACGTGCTGGTGGTCGTGCGGCTGCACCACCTGCATCTCAAGGACTACCACGTGCATCCCGACCGTCTGGCCGAGCACGGCATCCTGGCCAATCCGTTGACCTACATCAGCCCCAAGCTTCCCGGTTTTGGCGACATCGACTGGGGGCGTTATCTGGCGACACTGCACGATGTCGGGCATCGCGGCCCGGTGGTGGTGGAAGTCGAGGACAAGGCTTACGAAGGCTCGCTGGAGCACCGTCAGCTCGCGCTCAAAACCTGCCGGGCGTATTTCCGGCAATGGATTCCGTGAGGAAGAGTTTTGGGTTTACAGAAGGAAACGAAGAGAACGAAGCGACTCTGACGCTTCGTTTTCCTTCGTTGCCTTTGTGAAACCGCAAAAGGGTCCGACGTTACATCGTGCGGTCCTGTTCGACTGCGCGGTCTTTGAAGCACAGGGCGAAGAACGCCAGCACGACGGCGGCGAAGCCGGCGGGCAGCCACCAGAAGCTCTGCCATTGGGCCAGGGTGAGGGTGTCGGCTTCCTGTAGGTAGGAATTGAATACGGCGCCGGCGAGCTGGGCGCCGACAAGCATGCCGGCGCCGTAGGTGGCGAGCACGAGCAGGCCCTGCGCCTGGCCGCGCACGCGGTCGGAGGCCTTTTTGTCCACGTAGATCTGGCCGGTGACGAAGAAGAAGTCGTAGCACACGCCGTGCAGGGCGATGCCGCCGAGAATCATCCAGGTGACGCTATCGGGTGCGCCGAGCGCGAACAGTCCGTAGCGGGCGATCCATGCCGCCATGCCGACGACGAGCATCCACTTCACGCCCAGGCGGGCGAAGAACAGCGGCATGAGCAGCATGAATCCGACTTCCGACATCTGGCCGATGGTCTGGGTGCCGGCGATGTTGGTGAAGCCGGTGGCGCCGAGGTAGAGCTGGGTGAAGTTGTAGTAGGCGGCGAGCGGGATGCAGATCAGGAAGGAGCTTGCGAGGAAGATCCAGAACGGCCGGCTGCTCAGCTCGCGCAACGCGTCGAGGCCGAGAATCGAACCGATCGAAACCGCCTGGCCGCGGGCCGAGGGCGGCGTGTGCGGCAGCGAGCGGCAAAAGGCGCCGAGCAGCAGCGAGGCGGCGCCGGCGGTGTAGAGCGGGGCGGCGGTGCTTTCGGCCACGGTGCCGAGGGCGCGGCCAAGACCGAAGGAGATTGCGAGCCCGGCGACGATCCAGCCCAGTGTCCCGAAAACACGGATACGCGGGAACTGCTTTTCCTGATCCTCAATATGATGAAAGGCGAGCGAGTTGGCCAGCCCCAGGGTCGGCATGTAGCAGAGGTTGTAAATCAACAGCGCGCCGATGAAAGCCGTCGGGTTGTCGCTGAACGACGGCGTGGCCAGCAGCACGATGCCGCCGACGAAATGCAGCAGTGAAAGCACCTTTTCCGTCGCGAAAAAACGGTCGGCCACGAGACCGAGCGCGAAAGGCGCGACGATGGCCGCGATGGGATTCACGGTGAAGGGCCAGTGGGTCAGATGGCCCATGCCTTCCGCACTCATGTAAACGGCAATGGAGGTATACCAGGCTCCCCAGATGAAGAACTGGAGAAACATGAGCGTGCAGAGGCGGGGAACAAGAGAGCGCGACATGCGGCGGAACGTGACGCGTGCGGCAAACGAGGAAAAGCCGGATTTAATCAGACGCGTCCGGAAAGCACGCGCGCCGTTGACAAGGCGCGGCGGCCGGACCCGGCTGGGATCATGACGGAACGTGGACAAGCAGACGGAGCGGGCGGTGCGACGGGTGAATCGCAACTGCGCTGGGGCATTCTCGGCACGGGGCACATCGCCGGCGTTTTTGCCCGCGGATTACGCACGGCGCGTCGCGGCCGGCTGGTGGCGGTGGGCAGTCGCACGACGGAATCCGCGCAACGTTTCGCCGCGGCTCACGACATTGCGGCGGCGCATGCTCACGGGAATTTGGCCGGGCTGCTCGACGACGCACAGGTGGATGCGATTTACGTGGCCACGCCGCATCCGCAGCATGTTGCGGCGGTGCTGGCGGCATTGGCGGCGGGCAAGCATGTGTTGTGCGAAAAACCCATCGCGATGAGTTTGGCGGAAGTCGATGCGATGCAGGCC
>CBINJL010000659.1:0-2130 GCA_966250925.1 uncultured Opitutus sp.
GTGCCGACGCCCAACGTTTACACCGTGGGACCCCAGGCCCGGCGCAACACCGGCGGCCCCGTGGTTTCCGCTGGCGCGGCTTCCGGCGTGTCAATTAAGCGGAAGAATTCGACGTCGATGTATCCATCGCTTGGTGACGGATTATGGCAGAAGATCGCGAACTGCGCGCCCTGGAAGGTGCCGGTGCGCCAGTCGTAGGCGATGGCGAACCGTTCGCCGAGCTGCTGCCAGGTGATGCCGTCAGCGCTGTAGGTGCAGATGGCGGTGCTGGTGCGAAAATCCAACTCCGTGCGCAGGTGCAGTGTTTCGCCGGCGAAGGGCTGCGTCGCGACGTGCGTGGTCGTGTCGACGCCGTCGTTGATGACACGCATGCTGAGCGTGATCCCGCCGGAGGCGTTGCGCGTCGCCGCGATGTGGCCGTTGATTTTGCCGAGCGTGCCGAATCCGGCGACATCGCCGGTGGCGAGATGGGTGAGGTCGAGTTTGACCTCGGCGCGACTCCACGGGCCCTGGCCCTTTTGGATGAGCGTGTTGCGCGCGGTCCAAAAATCGGGCGCGACCGTCGGGTGCAGGCGGAGAAAACCGGGCCGTTCGTCCAGCGACCAGCGGGTGTTGTCGGGATTGTGATTCCACTGCCATTGCAGGCCGAGCGCGGCGCTATCGAATTCGTCGGAGGTCGCCGGCTGGCGGAGTGGTTTTCCGGTGATCGGCTTGGCGGCGACGGTCGGCACCTGATTGGGCGCCTCGGGGGTGCCCCAGACCGGCCAATCGTCTTCCCAAAAGATCGGACTGATGTTGGTGACGCGGCCGATCGCGCCGGCATCGAGCATGACGAAACCATACCATGACCCGTCGGGCAGATCGACGAGCGCGCCCTGATGGCCGCCGGTGGTGTCATCGATCTGCGGACGCGTTTCCCATTCTCCGGTCAGGCTGCGGGCGCGTGAAACGGTGAGCGCGAGCCGGGACGGAATGGAGTGAAACATGTAATACCACGCGCCGCGCTTGATGATTTTCGAACCCTCGGCGCCGCGGTTGAAAAGAATCTCCCGGCTGTCGGTCACGGCGGTGAAATCGTCGTTCAACGTGAGCAGCGTCACCGTGCCGTCCCAACCGCCCGAAGTCGCGATGTAGCCGGCGCCGTCTTCCTCGATGAACAGGGCCGGATCGAAAGCGCCGCGATCAAGTTCGGTGTAGTCCCACGGGCCTGCGGCCGACGTGGCGCGATAGATGCGGGTGTTTTGCCCGACCGGGGTGACGACGACATAAAAGACGCCATCATGGTAACGCAGGCTCGGGGCGAAGACCCCGCTGCGGTAGGCGGTTCCGTCGGTCATGTCGTATTGCGGACGCCCGTCGAGACGGTCGATTACATGGGAAACGATTTCCCAATTCACCAAGTCCTTCGAATGCAGGATCGTGAGCCCGGGCGTGTTCACAAACGTGGTGGTCGCGAAATAGAAATCCTCGCCGACGCGAATGATGTCGGGGTCGGGGTAATCGGCATAGAGCGGCGGATTGGTGTAGGTGCCATCGCCGTTGTCCGACTGCCAGGCGCTCACAGCTGGCGCAATTGCGGCGATCACGATCAATTGCAGCGTAAAACGAACGAACGAAACGATGCGCCCGGAGGCGAAAAGGGGGAACGGGAGGTGCATGATGCGCAGGCGCGGCTGTTCGCGCGAAGGGGCGGGGGCGCACAGGAAGGGCCACCGCGCCCGACGGCTTCAAGCGAACGATCGTCAGCGTTTTGCTATGACTATTGTCAGATGCGAACGACGCTGACAGCGCGGCCGAAAAACGACAGCAGTAGGGGCAGACTCTGCCCCTCAAGCCCCGATCAAATCAGTCCGATTGTGCGTGGCGGCCGCGTGTGTCCGGGGGGCGGTGAGCCAGTGTTTCTTCGCCCTTGTTTTTCGCATGATGTCATTCCGATCTTTCTCCGTTCTGGCCGGGCTTGTCCTGGTCGCCAGTGCAGCGCCTCTCGCGGCGGACTATCCGGTGGCGTCGCACCGTCATCTCGCCGATCCCGCGGCGATGGTTCATGAAGGGCGCGTCTACATCTACTGTTCCAACGACGACGACAGTCCGCTCGAAGGCGGCAATGGCCTTGCCGTCCCGCACCGGCGG
>CBINJL010000660.1:0-2117 GCA_966250925.1 uncultured Opitutus sp.
GGCGAAGGCAGGTCGCGGGCGTTGCGCAACGGATGCCGCCACTGCAGCCGGGCCCGGGTATCGGTGCGGTGGTCGTCGGACAACGTCTCGTCGACACGGGCGCGAATCCACAGCAGGTTGACCAGGCTCAGGCCGAGTGAAAACAGGGCCGGCACCGAAAACGGATTGATGCCCCAGCGGACGGCGTCGGGCGCGGTGTCGAGGAGATTGAATTGCGCGGTGGCTGCGCCGATGGCCGGTCCGGTCACGAGCCCGAGGCCGAAGGCGGCGCCGACCAACCCCATGGCCTTGGCGCGTTCCTCGCGCGTAGTGACGTCGGCCACGGCGGCCGTGGCGACCGAGATGTTGCCGCCGAAGACGCCGCCCAGCATGCGTGCCGCGACGAAGAGCCAGAACGAACCGCTGACCACCCAGAGCAGGTAACTGAACGCGGTGCCGGCCACCGTCAGCACCAGCACGCGGCGTCGCCCGATGCGATCGCTGGTCGCACCCCAGAACGGCGCGAAGACGAATTGCAACAACGCATAAAGTGAACTCAGCAAACCGCCCAGCAACACCGCGGCGAAATTGGCATCTTTGCCCAGCCAACCAGCCACGGTTTCAGTCAGATGCACCAGGCCGCCGAGGAGGCCGCTGTGACCTTCCGCCCCCAGATAGTGCGCGAGGATGTCGGGCACCAACGGGAAGATGATCGAGAAGCCGATCAGGTCGATGTAGAGGGTCAGGAAGATGACCCCGAGCGAAAGCGGGCGGGATTGGGCGGGAGTGGACGTCGACACAACGAGCGAAAGAGACGCATCAAGACAACGGAAGGAACAGTTGAAAAGACTCGAAAGACGCGGCGTGTGGATGGGGTGGTTTGGGCTGGTCGTGGTGCGGTGCGGGGTTCCCGGGGGCATGGCCTCACCGTCGCAGGGTGGAGCTTCAGACCGCACTTGATCGTCGCGCTGCCGGGCATCCCGGGCGATTTTGGTTTTCCCCGGTGCGTCGCGCTGCTTGTGGTGAACGCATGCTTCTGCAGATCGCCCTCGGATTGATCGTGGCCCGTTTGGTGGCCGAACTCGTGTTGTCCGCCGCCAATCGGCGCGAAGTGCTGCGTCACGCGGAAAAAGCGCCGGCGGCGGTGGCGGCGATCATGGACGCGCCGACCTATCGCAAGTCGGTGGACTACACGCTGGCGAAATCGCGCTTCAACACCCTGACCCTGATCTTCGATGCGGGCGTGCTGGCTCTGCTCATCACGAGCGGGTTTCTACCGTGGTTCTTCGCCCAGGTGGCCGCATGGGCGCCGGCCGCGAGTTGGGACGATGCGCTGTTCGTGCTGCTGGTCGGCGTGCTGCTGTCGATTCCCGGTCTGCCTTTCGAATGGTGGGCGCAGTTCCGCTTGGAGGAACGATTTGGGTTCAATAAGGGCACCGTGAGCCTGTGGGTATCCGACAAGATCAAGGGCGTGCTGCTGACCTTTGCGATCGGCTTTCCGCTGCTGTGGGGCCTGCTTGCGTTGGTGGGCTGGGTCGGCGCGGCATGGTGGATCTGGGCGTTCGTGCTGCTGTTCGGGTTTCAGCTCCTGATGGTCGTGCTCTACCCGAAACTGATTTTGCCGCTGTTCAATAAACTCACGCCGTTGCCGGAAGGGGAGCTGCGCGACCGGCTGATGGCGCTGGGCGAGCGCACCGGGTTTCGCGCCTCCACCATCGAGGTGATCGACGGCAGCAAACGTTCCGGCCACTCCAACGCCTACTTCACCGGCTTCGGTCGTTTCCGGCGTATTGTGTTGTTTGATACGTTGATTGAGCAACTGGCTCCGGAGGAACTTGAGGCGGTGCTGGCGCACGAGGTCGGTCACTATAAACGCGGTCACATTCCCAAGATGCTGGCGATGGGCGCGGTCATGCAGTTCGCCGCCTTTGCCGCCATCGCCTGGCTGCTGCAGGCGCCGTGGTTCCTGCACGGGTTCGGCTTTCCGGCCGGTGAACTCGCGCCGGCCCTGCTGCTTTTCGGCCTGCTCAGCGGCTGCGTGACCTTCTGGTTTTCGCCCCTGAGCAATCTGTTGTCGCGAAAACATGAATACGAAGCCGATGCCTATGCGAGAGAAACGTATAGCGGTGTTGCGCTGA
>CBINJL010000661.1:0-2115 GCA_966250925.1 uncultured Opitutus sp.
CGCAGGAACGTTTTGGAACAGTCCGGCAGCGGCCTCGTGGTGGAACTCGCCGGAAACCACCGGGTAGGCGGAATTCGCGAGCACTCCGTCGTGCAGGACTTTGCGGAATGCCGCTTGGGCGTCGCCGCCGGCGATAGCCGTCACCGTATCAAACACGATCGCATACGGATCGGTCGTCTCGGAGCCGGCGAGATGGGCCACGACTTCGAGCTCGGTCAGACCGTCGAAAAGCGGCAGAATCATCGGCTGCACCGGCACCACCGTGCCGTCGGCCGTGCGCGCATCGCCCCAGGATTCGAGGTAATGCGTCGCCGCGATATGCGAGCCCGCCAGCGCTGAGGTTTCGTCGACGTAGTAGCCGTAGCGGACAACCTCGTCCACCTTGGCGGCGAGATCGGCAAACTTCTTGTCGGCCGGGCCGTCGTAAGCCGGGTTGCCACCAAGCACGACCAGCGTGGAGACCTGCCCCGCATCGATGGCGGTGGCGAGATCAGCGAAACTGGCGGCGTTGGTCTCAGGCACTTCGACGAAGTCGATCGTCTGGCCGATGTTGCCGAGGAAGGCGTTGATCGCGAACACGACCGCATGAACCGCGGCCGGCTGATGGGCGCCCGCGACCACGAGGCTTTGCCCGCGGTGCTTGAGGAGGTCCATCGCGCAGTTCTCGATCCAGGCTTCCTGATCCTTGAATTCGAGGCCGCGAGCGAGCTGCTCATACCAGGATTGACCGGTGAGCTTGGCGGCCATGGCGGCGGCAAAGGCCAGCATGTGGCTGCTGGCGAGACGCAGACGGTGATCGGCCATACCGCCGACCAGCGTGAACGTGCTTTCCACCGCGTAGAGGCGGTTCATCGGATCGCCAGCCTGCTGCACCTTGCGACCGCGGGAGAAATCCCGGGTGTTGCCCAGCGCGCCGGATTCGGTGGCGAAGAAATCGGAGTCGATCGAAAGGATGCGCTGCGCCTTGGCGAAATGGTAACGCGGCTTGAGATTGCGCCCGAAAGCCGTGCGTGCGGCCTGCTCGGCGTTGCCGCCGCGGACCGCATCGTATTCCGCCCAGATGGCCTGGGGCAGTTTGCGCTTCAACTCGCGCACCAGACGCTGGCGGCTGGGCGAGGAGGAGGATTCGGCCAGGATGGCCAGACCGGCGCCGCGACGACCAGCCGCGGCCTGATGGATCGCGGCGAGCTTGTCGCGCATCGCGACCGGCGTGGACGCCGCACCTTTCACGGTGTGAGTGGTGGCGCGGTCCGGATCGTAAAGATCAAGCACCGAAGCCTGGGCCAGCAGCGAAGTGCCGCCACCGTAAGGCGCATACGACGGGTTGCCTTCGAGCTTGGTCGGGCGGCCCTGATGCGTCTCGGCCAAAAGCGGAATCGCTTCGCCGCGCAACGGAAACGCCGTCGCGAAATATTGCGGCACGCCGGGGATGATGTTTTCAACCGACTTGCCGTAAGGCAGAATGTTGGCCTCGGGGCGGCGACAGCCGGTGGCGAGTCCCACACCGCCCAAGGCGAACGAAGCCGCCATGAGCTTGAAGAAGTGGCGACGATCGACGCCGTTGAGTTCGGAGGCGCCTTCCGGAAACTCGCGGACGAGCTTTTCCTGGAAGCCGGGCGTTTCGACGAGTTCGTCGAGGCTGCGCCAGTAGCGCGGACCGCTCAGCTCACGGGCGGAGGGTTCGGGATGTTCAACTTTGCGTTTCATCGGTGGCAGCCGGAGCAGCTTTGCGGGGGATTGATGTTCCAGTCGTGGATGAACTTCTCACCGTCGGCGCGTTGGCCTTCGAGGCCGCCGGGGTGTTTCCAATCGAGCTGGGTGACGAGCTTGGGATCGCGCAGGTGCGGCGCCGGGTCGCGATGGCAGTCCAGACAGAAGCCCATCGAGAGCGGCTTGGAGTGCGTGACGACCTCCATCTCATTGATCTGACCGTGGCACTCCACGCAGGACACGCCGCGGTTCACATGCACGGAGTGATCGAAATAAACGTAGTCAGGCGCCTGATGAACACGCACCCACTCGACCGGGTCACCCGATTCGTAGCTGGCGCGCACCGGCGCGAGCAGCGGGCTCTGGTTCTTGACCTGCGAGTGACAGTTCATGCACGTCTGCGCC
>CBINJL010000662.1:0-2114 GCA_966250925.1 uncultured Opitutus sp.
TTGTCGAACATCGTGTCCGGCGTGGCAAAGCGCGCCCATTCCGTCTCGTCGCCGCCGATGCCGTGGAGCAGGTAGAGCACCGGCAAGGGCGTTTTCCCATCGTATCCGGGCGGGGTATACACGTTGGCCTTGCGTTCAGTCCCGACGGTCGATGACGCGTAGGAAATCATTTCCAGTTTGCCGCGGGCGATGCTTTCGCGTCGCGCGGTCGCCGCCGCCGGGGCATCGGGAAATGCCGCCACGTCGTCCGGCGCGAGCACGATTTCACGCGCAAAATTCCGGCGGGCCTGTTCAGCGCCGGCTTCCTGAGCCCACGTCGACGGACTCAGTCCGAACAGCGGAAACAGGAATGACAACCGGCGAAAAGTAATGTGCGGGATTTGATACATGGGAGGTGTTTTATCGGAAGTAGTCGGCAGGGTTTACAGTCAATACACCGGCCACCGGTTCGCCGTTTTCCAGTGGTGGCAGATACACCAGGGCATCGATCACGGTCCGCATGCCATCGGTCACGGAAACGCCCTCGTCCGCGATGCCCACCAGGCTGCCCGTCGCGTCGACCGTGATCTGCACCTCACGATCAAGCCCTGTATTGTTCCTGGCCGTGCGCAACGTCTTCGGCGCCAGTGACCAGACCACCGCGCCATCAACGGATTCGCCGCGATGATCCGCCAGGTGACTGCTCAGCACAAACTGGCGGGCTTCCTCCGCCGAAAGCGGAAAACTGCGCTCCGACAAGTTGGAGGCAACTTCCTCGCCGCGACTGTAGAGGTGAAGTTCAGTTTCGATTACTTCGAATCCCGTCGGCAGACCGAACTGCGCCTGACGCAATCGGCGTGCTTTCGGCCCCACCGGGCCGATCGGGCCACCATAAACAAAATCCAGAATCTTCTCCTGCGGATCGCGGATGCGGGTGATAAACACGGCTTCCACCTCAGCCAAGGGTTGCGGCGACGAAACCGAGAACTCGTGCACGAGCCCGTCATGCAAATCCTCCCCGTCTCCGCCTACGGTGTCTTCCAGCGAAAAGAAACGATCAACTTGATCATTCACCGCGACTGCTTCCTGCAGACTTGAAATGGCCGCATTCCGAATGCTGTCGCCCGAGGGAATATTGGTCGGCTCGAAGCCGTTGCTGCGCGCATTGGCCGCGGCGAGCTCCGCTCCGGCCGCCGCGATCTCGGCACCGCGAACACTTCGGTCCGCCTCGGCCATACGATTGGCCACGTAGTCCATCATCGCGAGTTGCTGGCTGTCGCGCTGGAGGCGCACGTCGTTGGCCATCGAATGAACGCGTTTAGTCTCCAATCCATCCACCTGGGCCGCGAACGGCGCGATCTTGGTCACTTTCTGAAAACGATAACCGGCGGTATCGACGAAACGGCGGATCTGTCCGTCAGCGGCTTCCGCCACGATGTTGCCAGCTTCCAATCGCCGCACGGTAAACGCGCCGGATTCGGTCAGTATGATCAAATCCAAGCCGACAAAAAGCCGGTGATCCCGCTCCGGTGGCGACACCGATTCAATCTGTTTCCTCGGCGTTTGGGCGGGCACGTCGACGACCACGCCCATCAAGATCACGAGCGGCAACAGCAGGGCTGGGGCAGAAATGCAGTGTCGCATGGTATGTGGGGAGGTCAGGGGCGAGAGGAGACGGCAACTCAGGTCAGGGCGCAGATCGACGATGTTCGAAGCGCAGTGCCCCACCCTCGCGGGCAATTACGATGCTGTCGCCGGACGCGGTATCAAAGCCCCGCACTTCCGCGTCGATGCGAATCGTTATCACGCCGCCCTGCTGTGCACGCACTGTCGCATAGTCGATCGCATGTCCGGACCACGCGAAATCGACTTCAAAACCTCCGCGCGTGCGAAAGCCTTTCACAGCACCTGTCGCCCACGCCTCAGGCAATGCCGGCAGGAGCTGGATGACAGTCGCTCCGCTTTCGTCGCGAAGGTGGCTTTGCAGGAACATTTCAATGATGCCGCTGGCGCCGCCGAAGTTCCCATCGATCTAGCAGGAGTGTGCGTCGACGAGAAGGACCTGATCGGGAGTTATTCGTCGGACTTCAACCTCCAGGAACAAGTGGCTCGGGTGGTCTTTTCGCGTCAATTAG
>CBINJL010000663.1:0-2112 GCA_966250925.1 uncultured Opitutus sp.
CGCGGTCGCCGCTGCGCAGCAACACGAAGACAATGCGTCCGAGGTAGTAACTGCCCATCACGCCGAGACTCAGCGCGAGATGAAATCCGACTCCACCGATCCAGCGCCCGCAATCCAGCGGCACCGCGCGCCGCAGCCACAGCACGACCGGCGTCAGCAGCGCCCACAACGCCACCCGCGCGTATTGCGAAGACAGCACATCCCAGAAGGCGATCTCCGGCCGCGTGACCCGCACGGTAAAAAACACCTCCGTGCCCAGGACCAGACCGACCGCCATCCAGATGGCGATCAGGACAATCCACTTCGTGTAGCGTGACTCCAGCATGCGACCAAATCGGTTTGGCGTGAGGGATCTGAGCCGAAAGAGAAAGAAAATGCGACAAAACCCCCGCACGATGCGACGAGTAGTCCGACGCGTTTGCTAAACTGCGCCACCGACCGAACCGCCACCGAACCGATCCGCTCGCGCTTCCGCGTCGATCCCACCACCGTGGAGATCGTCCGCCACCCACTGTGCCGCCAACACCGGCGCCCACAACGCGCCCTTGGCCGCCAGCGCGCCCAATACCCCAATCCGTCCCGCCGCGTCGAGCCAGCCCGCCACCGGTCGCCGATCGGGCAAGGTCACCCGTAATCCCGCCACCACCTCGACGTCGCGCAACGGTTGTCCGCCCAGACGCTCCGCCGCCGCGAGCAAGAACGTGCGCGACTGCGCCGACGGTCCGCCGGCCAAATCATCCCGACGAAATGTCGCGCCGACACGCACCCTCCCGTCCGGCGATGGCAACACCCATTGCCCGTCGTTGAGCACGACATCGGGCGCCAAGCCATCCATCCGTCCACTCAGGAGTTCTCCTTTCGACGGCTCCCAATTCCGGCCCACCGTGATCGCATTCACCGCCGCCGCACCGATGCACCAGATCGTGCGCGGCGCGGCCGCCTCGACCGCGTTCGGCTCCGTTTCCGGCACGATCCGATCTTCCACGAGCACACCCGCACGTTGCCAACGCTCGCGCAACGCCGCGATGAGCCGGCCGGTCTCGACCTGCAACGCGCCGTGCAGCCACAACCCTTCGTCGTCGACCGACTCCACCCAGGCCGCCACTTCCGGCGCAGTCAGTCGCGCGGAAAACCGTTCGCGCTCACCCGCGTCGCGAAAGACACGCCGTATCCGCATTTCCCTTACCAGCGCAACTCCGAGCGCTCTTTCCAACTCGCGGTAACACGCCAACGCATCCCCACGCCACTCCGCAAAGCGCCACGTCGGCACCAATCGTTTTCCGGTCAGCGGACTCACCAGGCCGGCGCCAATCCACGACGCCGCCGACGCGTGACCCGCATCGAATATCCGGAACGCGATCCCCGCCCGCTCACATGCCCACCCCAGCATGCTCCCCGCCATCCCCTGCCCGACGATGTGGACGATCTCATTCATGAACGGTCTCCCACGGAACACGCGGAATACACGGAAGTAACTGAATCCGAAACCACCGACGCTCGCTGGCAAGGCTTCATCAATGCCATTCCGTTTCGTTGTTTTCCGTGTGCTCCGCGTGTTCCGTGGGCTGACAAATTTCTCACCCGCAACGATCGCCGGCGGGGTGGATGTGGCCGTGGTCGATTTCAGTCGCGGTGGCCGGGCGCGTCGCGATCAGCTCGACCTCAAACGTCAGGTCGACGCCCGCCAGCGGATGATTCGCATCCAGCGTCACGTCATCGTCATCCACTGCCACCACCGTGACCACCGGCGCCCCGCGATCGGGTCCGGTCTGAAATTGATCTCCCGCCTTGAGCTCGCCTTCGACCGGCAACATTCGCCGCGGCACCTTGCGAATCTGCTCCGGATCACGTTCGCCGTAACCCTGCGCCGCCGGCACCCGCACCGTCGTCTTCGTGCCGGCTTCGACCGTGCGCAACGCTGCGTCGAGACCGTCAATGATCATGCCGGCGCCTTCCAGATAGACAACCGGCTGGCCGCCCTGCGAGGTGTCGAGCAGACGACCGGCTGGGTCGCGCAGGGTGTAGTGAAACGTGACGACGCGGCGAACGGATTGACTCATGATTGCCGAATCGTCGGGCCCATGCCGGAGCCGGCGCAATCTTCGATTTCAC
>CBINJL010000664.1:0-2111 GCA_966250925.1 uncultured Opitutus sp.
CGCATGCATCATTCTGTGGATTAAGCACTAATCCGGCTTTCCCAGACACACCCTAATTTAACGGATAAACGGCGCGGCTTTCGCGGACGCTCCGCGGCGCATGCGAAATGGCGATGCCGCGACTCAACCAATCGTGCGCGGCGGTTCGGCCGGCTCGACCCGTTGCAATTCGCCGGCGGTCCGCTGCGCGGATGCTGGCGGGGGCGGATTCGGCGTCGGGGTTTTGCCGCGGGGACGCCGCAGCATCAGCGTCGCAAACCCGATGATGCTGGTGATCGCGATGGCCAGCAAGGCGAGGGGCAGTGCGATCAGGACGCAGATCGCGACGAACGCCACCGCGCCGACGATAAAAAACGTGCGCACCACGGGACTGGCATTTTGCGGTCCGCGAAGGTTGGTGCGAAATCTGATCGGTCCGTTCACGCCCGCAACCTGTGTGGACCGCGACTACGGCGCAACCGCGAAGCGGCGATAGTGTGGACACAAAAAACCGGACGGCTGCACGCCGTCCGGTTGGGAAAAGCCAAACAGGATAGCCCGGTCAGTTGTCTTAACCGCGAAGATTCACGAAGTCGCGCGAATGAAATGAGGAACCCGTGCGATTCGCGTCTCTTCGTGTGCCTTCGTGGTTTCTCAGCCCAATGGCTTCAGATCAGACCTTCGGGAACTTCGTCCACTTGGCGCCCTTGGCGGCGCTCTTTACCACGGTGTCGATGAAGAGCATGCCTTCGAGGCCATCGTCGATGCCGGGGAAGTCGACATCCTTGGGAATCTTCTTGCCGGCGACTTCGGCGCGGATGGCGCGAAACGCTTCCTGGTAGATGTTGCCGAACGCTTCGAGATACCCTTCCGGATGTCCGGCCGGGATGCGGGTGAAGTGCGAGGGCGTGGTCACGTAGCCGTTGCCGCGACGCCAGATTTCGCGCGGCTTGTCGGGATACTTCACGACGAGCTCGTTGGGATGTTCCTGATACCACTCGACCGCGGCCTTGGTGCCGTAGACGCGGATGTTGAGATTGTTCTCGTCGCCGACGCTGATCTGTGAGGCGTGGAGGATGCCCTTGGCGCCGCCCTTGTAGCGGACGAGCACATTGCCGTCGTCGTCGAGTTTGCGACCCGGCACGAAGGCGGTGAGATCGGCGCAAAGTTCGTCGATTTCCAGACCGCTGATGTAGCGGGCAAGGTTCTCGGCGTGCGTGCCGATGTCGCCCATGCAGCCGGCCGCGCCGGAGCGTTTCGGGTCGGTGCGCCAATCGGCCTGCTTCTGGCCGGAGGCCTCGATCTGGGTTGAGAGCCAACCCTGCGGATACTCGACCACGATTTTGCGGATCTCGCCGAGCTTGCCCTTTTTCACCAGCTCGCGGGCCTGTTTGACCATGACGTTGCCGGTGTAGTTGTGGGTCAGCACGAAGACCTTGCCGGACTTCTCCACGATCTTCTTGAGCGTGCGCGCTTCCTTCACGTCGAAGGTGACCGGCTTGTCGCACACCACGTTGAAGCCGCTTTCGAGAAACAGTTTTGCCGGCGGGAAGTGCTGGTGATTCGGCGTGACGATGACCACGAAGTCGAGGCGATCATCGGCGGGGCGGGCGGCCTCGGCCTGCGCCATTTCCTGGTAGGAACCATAGACGCGGGCGGGATCGAGGAAGAAGTCCTGCCCGGATTGCTGGGAGCGTTTGGCGTCAGAGGAGAAGGCGCCGGCGACGAGCTCGGCCTGGCCGTCCATCTGCGCCGCGATACGGTGGACCGCGCCGATGAAGGCACCGCGGCCGCCGCCGATCATTCCGAAACGAAGTTTTCTTTTCATGAAGAAGTAGGGACTAGCGGGTAGCGAGTAGACTCAAGGTGAGGGAAGTGAAAGGGAGCAGGAATGTCGCCTGCTCGCTACTCACTACGCGTTACTCGCTACCATGGCTTATTGATTTTCCTTGTCGAAGGCGGCGTCGAAGGCGACGTCGCTCTTGGCGAAATCGAGTTGCTTGACGAAGGCGGCGGATTCGGTCGCGCCGTGTTCGCGGTCCATGCGAATGTCTTCCCATTCGACCGACAGCGGGCCGTTGTAGCCAACATCGTTGAGCGCGACGATGATCCGCTTGAAATCGATGTCGCCG